>JBFLZB010000015.1 GCA_040756475.1 Thermodesulfobacteriota bacterium | reverse complement strand
ACCACCGGGCCCACCTGGCCGACGCCTGGGGGCCGCAGTTCGGCACGGCGAGCGAGACGGCCTGCGCCAACTGCCACCCGGCCTACGGCACGGGCGCCGCGACCCACGTGAGCCTCATCGTGGACTTTGCCAACGTGGACACCACGCCGAACCCGGTCTCGGCGCTCGGGACCACGGCCCCCGTCGCCGACCCGACCACGGCGAGCACCGACCGCTGCACCCACTGCCACTCCACGACCAACATCTCGGGGGTCGGTGTGGGGACGATCCTCGCGAAGGAGTACTGGGGCACCGGCGCCTACAAGCTCGACTGCCTCACCTGCCACAACCAGGGGTACGCGGCCTGGTCCAACGGCAACGCCACCGGCGTGCGCGCCCCGGCCAAGGACGCCAACTGGGCCACCCGGGGCCACGGGCTCGCCACGGCCTCCACCTACCCCTGGACCCCGAACCGCACCGGCGCCGGAGCGGCCTGCTCCGCGTGCCACAGCACCACGGCTGCCCACCTGTCGGGCGCCCTGTCCGATTCCGACCGCCTGGTCACGGCCGGCAACGCCCTGTGCCACTCGTGCCACGACGGAAGCGGCACGGGGGGCCGGGCGCAGACGCGCGTCTCGACCCACGGCAACCGCTCCACGACCATGTCCTACAGCGCCAAGCGCAGCGCCTTCGAGCTCAACTGCGTGGAGTGCCACGACGTGCACGGGTCCGCCAACGTCTACATGGTCAACGCGGTGAACTCCGACGGGCCCCTCGTTCCCGTGCGGTACTACGGTGGGGTGGAGAACCTGACCACCTTCCTTTTCGGGGGCACGGTGGTGCTCACGAACAACAACCCCGACGGCCCCGACTACGCCCTGGCGGGCGCGGGAGACACCTCGAAGATCTGCCAGACCTGCCACACCCAGACCGCCTTCTACCGGCGCACCCTGGGGGCCGGGACTCACCCCAACACCGACTGCATCACGTGCCACAAGCACGACTTCGACGACACCTACACGACCGCCAGCCAGGACGGCTTCATGCCCTCGGGCTGCAACGGCTGCCACGGGTACCCGCCGGTGCGGCCGGGCGAGGAGGGCGGCAATCCCGACTACCTGGCCGAGAACTACTCGGGCGGCGGCGGGTTCCACAAGGCCCATGTGGAGGCCTTGAAGGGCAAGCTCGCCAACTCCACCGACGCCCGGGAGATCTGCGGGCCCTGCCACGGGCAGGGGGCGGGGAGCACGAACCACGCGGAGTCCGGGCAGTCCACGGGCGCATGGCCCAGCTCGGCCCGAGACGTGGTCAACATCCGGGCCAAGGCGGCAGGGCAGAGCTCCTGGGGCTCCGGCACCTACGGCGGAGCGCTCGTGGACGCCACGGGCACGACCCCCGGAAACGTCGCCATGGACGCCACCAACAGCCGGTGCGTGGCGCTCGACTGCCACGGTCAGCCCGCGGCGGGGGAGAGCCTGAACTGGTTTTCGCCCATCACCGACGGCGCCGGGGACTCGGACGGCCTGGCGAAGAGCCAGGCCTGCAAGGGGTGCCACGACCAGACCCCGGCCCAGTGGCGAGTCTACAACGCGGCCGGCACCCTCCAGTACACCGGCAACGCCCGCAATGCCGCCGTGGCCTACTACGGCACCCTGAGCGGCTACTCCCGGGGCGGGCACGGGGACGCGAATATCCGGTCGGGCAGCACCGATCCGAGCTTCGTGGACTCGGCGCCGAGCCACGCCACGCCCATCGACTGCACCGCCTGCCACATCAACGCAGCGGCCCACTTCCCAGCGGCGGCGGGCGACCTGAACCGCCTCGGAGGGGTGGCCATCCAGACCAACACGGGGGGGCTGTGCAACGACTGTCACCCGTTTGCGGACTACCCCACCAACCACCACCCGAGCTTCTACGGCTCGACCCTGGGCAACCCGGCGAACCACAACATCGTCGCGGCCGCCGGCCAGGAGATCTACGCCGATCCCAGCACCTGGACCGACCAGGGCGGCGGGCACTACGAGCAGGACGGCTACCGGGCGCTGGACTGGACGACCAACGTGGACGGCTTCATCAATTGGTGGGGCGGCAACTACGGAAACGCGAACCAGGATCCGCCGCCCCGGCCGGTCTTCTACGGGGAGGCGACCAGCGCCCCGCCTAAGGCGAGCCTGCCGCTGGCGAGGTACGTCGGAAACCAGGTGAGCACCGACCAGGTGATGTGCACCACCTGCCACAACCCCCACGGGACCGACCTCTACACCCACGATCCCCTGGGGGGCCACCAGCAGGTGCCCGACAACAACATGCTGCGCCTGAGGGACGCCGACAACACGCTGTGCAACGCGTGCCATTGATGGGGAGTGCTTTACAACCCAATAGCCATGCGGCCGTAGCGTGCAACGGCCCCGAAGGAGATCTCACGTGAAGACGACGGTCCTGGTGGCTGCGATCCTGGCCTTGGGCGTCCCGGCGCTGGCTGCTCATCCGGGCAGCGGGGCCAAGTGCGAGACCTGCCACACGGTGGGCAAGGGCGACGCCAAGGCGCCCAAGGTGATGCCTCAACCTCCCGGGTTCTTCGCCCGGCTGACGGGGAAGAAGGCCATGGGGGGGCATCCGTCGGTGTCTTGTGCGGGAGAGGTGAGGCCCGACGGCTCCCTCTCGGGCTGTCATCGGCCCGAGGACGGCCGGAAGAGCCTTCTGGTGGTGGACATCGCGGACAAGCCGGTCAACGTGTTCTGCGCCCGCTGCCACGCCGACCAGACCCAGCCGGGGAATCACCACCCCTCGTACAAGGCCGACCGGGACGGCGACGGGGTGCCCGAGTCGATCATCCGGCCCGCCGCCGGGCAGGAGGTCTACACCGATTTCTCCCCCGCCGTCCGGGGAGAGCCCTGGGCGACCTACCCCGACTCCCTGGTGCTGACCGCGTTGCCCGATGGCGCAAAGAGGCTCGAGGTGGTGCTGCCGTTGACCACGGTGACCGAGCTCGATGCCGCGGGCCAACCCGTGGTCCACGAGCACGTCGTCACCTGCTCCACCTGCCACAACCCCCACTACGGGTACCTCGTGGAGGTGGGAAGCGAAGAGCAGCTCAACCAGGAGCAGGTCGCCCGCCCCACGGGCGACGCCCTGCTGCGCCTGCGCGACCACACCAATGCCCTGTGCGAGGCGTGCCACTGAGTTGCCCATGACCTTCGGTCACCTCGAGGGATGAAACGGTAGGGCGGGCGGTTCCCGCGTAGCGGGGTTCGCCCGCCGGTTTGGCGGGGCAAGCCCCGCCCTACGCCTCTCCCGGAGCTGTCAAGGTCAGCCGAGTTTCTTTATGGCGCGGTGGAGCTCGCCTCACGCAAAGGCGCAAAGCTCGCAAAGAAGGAACGTACGGGAAGAACGTAAGAGTAGGCAGAGCAAAGAGGGGCCGCCTCGTACTTGGCAGCGTCAGAAGAGAGGCGGGAGTCCCGCCTGTTTTCAGAGCTCGTTTGCTGTGATGCGGTCGAGGGTGTTGTGCCGTTTGACCGGCAGGGTTCGGATTCCGTCGGTGTAGACGGAGTGCTTGCCGCCTTCGCGGAGCAGACGGAACCCGTTGGCTTCCAGGTAGCGAACCAGCTCACGCCGTTTGACGGACATCGTCCACTTCAGTGGGGATTTGCTCGAGCAAGGCGCCCGCCGGGGGCAGTTCCTTGTCGAGTTGGCGGTAGGCAAGGACCATCTGCCGAAGCGCGTCCCTCAAGAGCTCGCGGCATTCCTCAAGGTTCCTGCCTTCCGTAATGACCTCCGGCCACTCGACCACCTGTCCGAGGTAGCCGGAGGGGATTTTCGTGTATCTGCCCGTGTAGGTGTGGAGCATGGCTGGTGTCTCCGGCGTCTCTCCCCGGGGAAGTGAAGGGGCTGTCGGGCACTATAGCATCTCGCCTCCCACCCGTCATTTCCCTTGGCGACCCTTGTCGGCGACCCAATCCAGAAGGCCCTTCTGTGTTGAACCGAGAGGGGGCACCGCCGTATCATGGGCGCCCTTCCTGGAAGAGTTCTTCGGGGGCCGAGCGATACCGGAGACCGCCTCATGACCGTGGCGCCCTCGTTGGGTACCCGAAGACGCTGGTTCCGGACGTGGCTCGTTCTCGTGTCCTGCGCTGTTTTCGGCTCCCTCTCCCTAGGCTCCGCCACCCTCGCTTCCACCGAGCGCTGGGAGCCCTACCCGCCGGGGGTAGGGGGGCCCTGGGGCGGGTGGGCGCGGGCACTGGTTTCCCCCGCAGATCCCGCCGAGCTTTCGGACCCCCTGTGGAGCACACTCTACGCGGCCACCGGGGGCGGCGTGTACGCCAGCGCCGACGGCGGGCTCACCTGGGAGCGCCGCAACGAAGGGCTCCAGTCCCTCGACGTGACCGACATCTGCGCCAGCCCGGCAGTTCCCGGGCGGCTGATCGCCTCCACCGCCACCCGGGGTGTCCACCTCTCGAACGACGGCGGCGCAACCTGGAGCCGGGTACCCGCGAGCGCCACCCTCTCGCAGGAGAGGTTTGGGCGGGTAGCGGTGAGCCCCGACGATCCCCAGCACCTCTTCGCGGCGACCTTCAACACGAGCACCGACATCCTCCTCGAATCGCGCGACGGCGGCGCCACCTGGACCCGGGTTGGGGGGGCCGACGCGTCCTATGCCGTGTCGCGCCTGCGTTTTACGCGGGATGGGGCCTTTCTCTACTTTTCGAATCGGAGCGGACGGATCTTTCGGTACAACTTCGTGGGCAATCCCGCGGCACTCCCCGCTTTTCCCGGCAGCCCCAGCGCCGAGATCGTCGACTTCGCTCTGCCGGGAGGGGACGGCTCGGTAATCGCTGCAGCCCAGGGCGGAGTGGGGCTGTGGGTGAGCCAGGACGGAGGCTCCACCTGGACGGAGCGCCACTTCGCTGGAACCGGAAACCCCGAGTTCTACGAGGTGGACGCGGTGGGCTGGGATCCCCTGGACCCCTCGCGTCTGCTCTACCGCCTGAACGACCCTCTGGCAGGTGCCGCTACTGCGCTCTACGAGCTTCCCCTTGCGGGCACGCGCACCGCGCTGCCTCTGCCGGAGCTCGGCATGGAGCTTCAGGGGATCTTCGTCTCGCCCGCCGCCGAGTGGCTCCTGGAGGCCAAGGCCGGGCTCTTCCGGCGCACGGGCCGCGCCGGCGGCTTCGCCCACTCCTCCAGAGGGCTCGCGGCGTACACGGCCCGCGACGTGGCCTTCGCTCCGGGCTCGGCGGGGCTTGCCGTCGCGGGCGGGGCGTTCGGTTCGGGTAACGGCGGCGCCTACCGCTGGGAGCCCCAGACAGCCCAGTGGCTGCGGTTTGCGGCCAGGCCAGGGGACCCCCCAGGCAGTATGTTCCCCGCCGCGTCGACGCTCCTGGTGCGCTACCAAGGGGCGGACCTCTGGCTCGGCGTGGACGGGTGGGGCCTCTACCGCACCCGCGACGGGGGACTGAGCTGGGAAGACCGCAACTTCGGCCTGGGCACCCAGGCCAAGCGGGGCATCACGGGCCTGGAGTTCTCGCCCGAGAACCCGCAGCGGGCCATCGCCGGCACCCAAGCCGGCGTCTACGCCACCTCCGATGCCGGAGCCACCTGGACGGCGGCCCCGGAGGTCCCGCCGACCATCGGCTGGGCCGTGGCGCGGGACGACGGCAGCCCCCCGGGGGTCGTCGTGGCGGGCAAACAGGGGAATGATGGCCTGGTGCTGCGGAGCTTCGACCAAGGCCAGACGTGGAATTTCGCCGTGGATCCGGCGCAGGGGGGTGGCTGGCTTGCCCCGCTGCCGATCCCCTGTCCCGACGCGTTGCCCGTCGATACGGCGCGTTTTGCACAGTGGGTGAAGCCTCCCGGCCAATGGTTTTCGGCGGACGAGGCTCTGGCTCGCATCGAGCTGGAGGTTCCTCTCTCGCTGGCGGCTCCGGCAAGCGGGACCGTCGGTGCGTGGCGGAAGGCGCCCGGTGACATCTTCTTGGCGGGCGAGACGCTCGTGGAAATGCAGACGGTGGACGGCCTCGTTCCAGTTCCTTCCCCGAACCCCGGTATCCTCTTGGAAATATATCTTCCTGCCGGCAGTTTCGGGATTGCGGGAGAGATGCTGGGATCGTTCAAGGAATTGTTTGAAATTCAACTTCATGGTTCTCAATCAGCCACCGTCCGCCAGTGGTTCGTTTCTGTTGGGTCTGTTTTTGGCGTGGGAGATCTGTTGGCAAGGCTTGAGTTGAACTCGTCTGCGGGTACGTTCATCGATATCGTCGCGGATCAAGTCGGCAGATTGCGCTATCGTGCCCCCGTTGGCACTTCGGTGAGTCCAGGGAGTGCTGTCGGGCTCTTCGCTGAGCTCGTGGATGTCGCCGCACCTGAGGCCGGCCGAATGCTGGTCACGCACAGGGATGTTGGCAGCGTCGTCAACACGGGTGATCTGCTGGGCCGGTACACCACGTTCAACGCCTTCCAAGGGGTGCAACTGCGACAGCTGGCGGCGTCTTCGGCCGTGGGGGGCCGCCTCCTGGCGGGTGCCCAGCAGTGGTTTGGGCTCTTCGAGACCTGGGACGGTGGAGGCTCCTGGACGCCGCTAGGTGGCGATGAAAGCGGACTGCCCGGTTTAGGCTCGGTCGACGCCGCGGCCATCGGCGACCAGGCCGGGGATCCGTGGATGGCTGCTGTGGTGAACCGCAGTGTGTACCTGAGCCTGGACGGGGGGGCTTCCTGGGCACAGCGGGACCAGGGGCTTGCCGTCCCGGGCAACGGCATGAGCCTCATCTACGCCCTGCGTTTCCAGCCGGGAGCGCCCCGGCTGGTGGCGGCGGTGGACGGGCGCGGCCTGTGGTACCTGGACCTGTTTCCCCGGGCCGAGCTGAGCGGGGTGCCCGCGAGCTTCACACCGAGCCGCACCGCGACCGTGTGGGTCGGCGGAGACGAGATCGAGGCCTACCGGTGGTCGCTCGACGGAAGCGCCTATTCCTCCGACGAGGCGCCCGTTTCGGAAGCGGTGACCCTGTCGGGCCTTGCGGACGGCGTCCACCGCCTCGCCGTGGTGGGCCGGAACGGGGCGGGGGCGTGGCAGCCCTTCGAGACGGCAACCCTGGCGGAGTGGCGGGTGGACACCGTCCCCCCCACGGGAAGCGTCACGATCGAGGCCGGGGCCGCCGTCACGGGGAGCGTTCTCGTCACGCTGAGCCTTGTCGCCGCCGACGGAACAGGAAGCGGCGTGACCCATCTCCGGGTCGCCAACGGGGCGACGCCCACGGGGGTCTGGGAGGTCTATCAGGCGACGCGGAGCTGGGTCCTCCCGCCGGGAGATGGGCCGAAGACTGTGTTTGCTCAGTTCCAGGACGCGGCGGGCAATGTTTCGGCGGTGGCGAGCGAGGACATCCTCCTGGACACGGTGCCGCCTACCGGGGCGGTGCAGATCAACGCGGGAGCGGTACTCACCTCGGCTACCGCCGTCACCCTCGGGCTCCTCGCCTCCGACGGCAGCGGGGGCAGCGGGGTGGTGCAGATGCGGGTGGCGAACGGCGCCTCTCCGGCGTCGGCGGCCTGGTCTCCCTACGCGTCCGGCCTCCCGTGGACCCTTCCGGCGGGCGACGGCGTGAAGGCCGTGTCTGCCCAGTTCCGCGACGCGGCCGGCAACGAGTCGGCCGTGGTGAGCGCGTCCATCGTCCTCGACGGCACCCCGCCTTCCGTGACGGCGTCTCCTGCCGGAGGTGCCTACACCGGGCCCCAGGCGGTGGTGCTCACGGCGAACGAGCCGGCCACGATCCACTACACCCTGGACGGGAGCGTGCCCACGACCTCTTCCCCCTCCGGGGCTTCGCCGGTGACGGTGACGGTGAGCCAGTCGGCCACGCTGCGCTACTTCGGCGTGGACGCGGCGGGCAACGCGGGGCTTGTGGCCAGCCAGGCCTACGAGATTCAAGCCGCACCGGGCGACACCACGCCCCCCGTGGTGACGGCGTCTCCGGCGGCGGGCACCTACACCGCGCCCCAGTCGGTGGTCCTGACCGCCGACGAGCCGGCCACCATCTACTACACTCTGGACGGCACTGCGCCGAGCCTCTCGTCCCCCTCGGGGCCCTCGCCGGTCACGGTGACGGTGAGCCAGTCGGCCACGCTGCGCTACTTCGGCGTGGACGCGGCGGGCAACGCGGGGGACGTGGCCAGCCAGGCCTACGTGATCCAAACGCTTCCGCCACCGGATGCGACCCCTCCCCAGGTGACCGTGGCGAACCCCGGCGGTCAGTACGCGGGCCAGGTTACCGTGACGCTCTCGGTGAACGAGGCGGCTTCGATCTACTACACCCTCGACGGCACCGAGCCGACTCCGCAGTCGACCCGCTACGTCGGACCGATCGTCATCGCGGAGAGCGCGGTCCTCAAGTATCTTGCGGTGGACACCGCGGGGAACGCGAGCCCCGTAACCACCCAGACCTATACGATCACTCCGGCCGGCGGGGGCGGCGGTGGCGGTGGCGGGGGCGGGGGCGGAGGGTGCTTTCTGAGCGCCCTGGGGAAGTGACGATGGGTCGTCTTTTCGGATTCGCGCTCCTGACGGTTTTCTCTGTGACGCAAGGTGCGCTGGCCGCCGGTCCCTACGGGGGGTCGGTGACGGCCCTGGTGCTGGCCGAGGATGGCTCGGCTCCCCGGTGGGCCGCCACCGAGCGGGGGCTCTTTCGCTTCGGGGACGGCCGCTGGCAGCGCGTTTCCGCCCTGGCCCAGCGCGAGCTTCGGGCGGCTGCCGAGACGGGGGGCGTGCTGCTCGTGGCCGAGCAGGGGCGAGGTCTCCTGCGCAGCGCCGACGAAGGCGCCTCCTGGCAGGACGTGGGGGGAGGGCTGCGGGGCCGGTACGGGCACCGGGGCGACGACGTGCGTGCCCTGGTCGCGCACCCCGGCGAGCCCGGGCGGGTCTACGCCGGG
The DNA here is from genome assembly GCA_040756475.1 of Thermodesulfobacteriota bacterium. NCBI lineage: Bacteria > Pseudomonadati > Thermodesulfobacteriota > Thermodesulfobacteriota bacterium. The sequence continues at coordinate 35,066 of JBFLZB010000015.1, read as the reverse complement.
GCCGCGGGGCAGGGAGTGTTCGAGAGCCGCGACGGGGGGCAGACCTGGAGGCTTCTGCTGGCGGGTCTGGAGGAGGAGCTGCCCCCGGCGTTCCATCCCCTCTGTGTGCTCCCTCCTGCTCCCGGCCGGCCCCTCCTCATGGGGACCGACGGCCGGGGGCTCTTTGCGTGGGAGGGGGAACGGTGGCGGCCCCACGGCGAGAAGCTTCCGGAGGGGCTGCGGGTCCCGTCGCTGGCCGCCGCCCCCGGGGACCCGGGCCACGTGGTCATGGGGACGCGCGGCGCAGGGCTTCTGGAGAGCCGAGACGGCGGAGCCACGTGGGCGCCGCTGCGGCAGGGCGCCTACGGGGTGGCGGGGGCCGTCTCCATCGCAGGGGGAGGTACGGTGCTCGCCCACTTTCCCGAAGAAGGGCTGGTGACGGCCCGGGAAGGAAAGGCAGGCAGGCCCGAGGGTCTGGGGCAGGCGAGGGTGCTTGCCCTGGAGGCGCTTTCCGGGGGCGGCTGGCTCGCCGGGCTCGCCCACGACGGTGTGGTGGAGATCGGCCCCCAGGGTGAGGTGGGCGCGTCTCGCAGCCAGGGCCTCGACGCCACACGGGTACTGGCGCTGGCGCCCGGCGCGCCGCCCGGGGCCCCGGGGGAAGCCTCCGGGTCGGACGGTGCCCTCTGGGCGGGAGACACCAACGGCGTCTCCTTCACACCCGGGGACGGGGCGCCCTGGGAGGCGCGGGACGCGGGCCTCCTGGGCGCGCCGGTCAACGCGCTGGTCTGGCACGGGGGCCAGCTCTACCTGGGCTCGGGGGGACAGGGCGTGTTTCGCTGGCAGCCCCAGGCGGGGGCCTGGGAGCCGCGCTCGGGGGGGCTGGGCACGAGCAATACCATCTTCTCGCTGGAGCAGGACGCCGACGCCCCCCGGCTCTACGTGGGTACCGAGGGGGGGGTCTACGCCTCGGAGGACGGGGGGCAGACCTGGACGAAGCGAAACCGGGGACTGCCCAGCGCCAGCGTGTGGATGGTGGCCGCAAGTCCCGAGCGCGGGGGCGTGCTTTGGGCCGGGGGCGGGGGGCGTCTGTTTCGGTCGGAGGACGGCGGGGAATCCTGGAACCCCGCCGGTTCGGCCCGGTCGAACGCTCTCGCGGCGGGGCGGTATGGCCGGGAGGAAGGGCTCTGGGTCTTGGAGGACGACCGCATCGCGTTTCTCTCGGACGCCCAGGCGAGGACCGTGTTCACGGCCCCCTCCGGGGAGCGGATGGTGTGTCTGATGGACTCGGGGGGGGAGGGCACCGGAACCATATGGGCCGGCGGTTCCGGCGGGCTTTGGGCGCTGGGAGAGCCCGGCGGGGACGCCCGCAGGGTGTGGTCGGGTGCCGGCGTGCTCTCGCTCCTGCCGACGGCCGACGGCCGCCTGGCCGCAGGGACCGACGGCCGCGGGGTCGTGCGGTTTCGGGCTCGCTGAGGGTCGTTTCGGCGGTTTCGGCCCGGTCGTTAGAGAATCAGCAGCTCGAAACCCTCGCCCGAAGCGGTGCCGGCGAGGGTTTCCGGGAAGGTCTCCTCGGCGGGCTGGGGCTTTCCGATGGCGTAGCCCTGGGCGAAGTCGATGCCGTAGCTCCCCAGGAGCTCCAGGATGGTCTCGTTCTCCACATACTCCGCGACGATCTTCTTGCCGAAGCCCCGGGCCACCTCGCCCATGGCCCGCACCAGGATCTGGTCGTCGCGGTTCTCGTGGAGCCGCCGGATGAAGGAACCGTCGATCTTCACGTAGTCCACCGGCAGCTCCTTCAGGTACCCGAGGGAGGAGAAGCCCACCCCGAAGTCGTCCAGCGCCAGGCTGCATCCGAGTTTGCGGATCTCCTCCATCAGCGCCCTGGCGGCGGCGAAGTCCGCCACCGTGGCGGTCTCCGTCACCTCCAGCACGACCCGGTCGGGGGCGACTGCATGGTCTTCCAGGGTCTGGCGCAGGTTGTGGACGAACTCCGGGTTCCCGAAGGCGTAGGCCGACACGTTGATGTGCATGCGGGTTTCGGGGAGCGAAGGCGTGAGGCGGCCCAACTGGGCCACCACCTTCTCGATCACCGCGTTGTCCACCGCGTGGATGAGCCCCGTGCGCTCACACGCCGGGATGAACTTCCCGGGGGGGATGGGCGTGCCGTCGGCTTCCAGCATTCGCAGGAGCGCCTCGTAGTGCGTGACCTCTCCGCTCTCCACGTGCAGGATGGGCTGGTAGTACATCACCAGCCGGTCCTGGGCCAGGGCCTGCTCGACGCGGTTCTTCCAGTACACGTTGTCGTGCATCAGGCGGCGGGCCTGGGTCTTGGACGAGTATAGGTGCCAGCGGCCGCGCCCGGCCTCCTTGGCCTGGTTCATGGCCAGGTCGGCGGCCGCCAGGACCTCGGCGGCCTCTGCGCCTTCCTGGGGAAAGAGGGTGATCCCGATACTTGCCCCGATGCGGTGCCGGCCCCCGTCGACGGGAAAGGCGATGCCCTCGATCTCGGCCGAGATCTTCTTCGCGAGCTCGACCGCCCCTGCTTCGCTGGTCTCGGGGACGAGGATGGCAAACTCGTCGCTGCTCAGCCGCGCCAGGGTGTCGACGCTGCGCACCACCCGCGCCAGGGCATGCCCCACCACGTTGAGGAGCAGATCGCCCGCCTGGTGCCCGGCGGTGTCGTTGACGTACTTGAACTGGTCCAGGTCTACCACCAGCACGGCGCCGGTGCGGCGGTAGCGTTGGGAGACGGCCAGGGCCCGAGCCACCTCCTCGGCGAATCGTTTCCGGTTGCACAGGCCCGTGAGGGGGTCGTGGTCGGCGAGCCACGCCAAGCGCGTCTCGGCGCTCTTTCGGGCCGTCACGTCGACCCCCACCGAGAGAATCTGGGGCTCTTGCCCGCCGTGCCGCAGCAGCCGCGAGTGGATCCAGGTGATGTGCCGGACCGAGCCGTCGCGGCATCGGAGCTCGGTTTCGTGCTGGAACTTGGGGGGCCTGCCGTCTGCCACCGCCGCGATCCGGCCCTTGAGGTCCGGAAGGTCGTCGGTTAGGTCCGCGACGGCGTCGAAGGAAACGCTCTCGCCCCGGGCCGGGTCCCCGAGCAGCGCCCGGCCGAAGGGATTGACCATGGTGATGCGGCCCTCGCGGGTTTGGGTGAGAACCAGCACCTGGGCCGTTTCCAGGAGGCTCGTGACGAAGTCCCGCTCCGCGGAGAGCGCCTGCATCTGGCTTTGCAGGGCCACTCCGTGGGTGCGGAGCTCCTCTTCGAGGGTTTCCAGGCGGCCCGCCAGGGTCACGGTGGTGTCGTCGAGCACCTCGATCTCGTCGCGCACCCGGGCGGGGCGGCGGCCGCTCCCCAGGATCTCCCTCAGTTGGGAGAAGCGGCGCTCCGCGAGCAGGGGAAGGTTCTCGGCGGTGCGCCGCAGCCGGGCCATGGGAGGGCCCAGCAGCGCGAGCAGCAGCCCCTCTCCCAGCACCAGCACCGCCAGGCCCACGTGGAACTGGGTGCGGGCCGCGGCGAGAATCTCCGCCAAGGGACGGGAGACGTTGGTGATGACGGCCAGGTGGGCCTTCTCCCCGGTGGGGAAGCCCTCCAGGGGGAGGAGCAGGACCTCGTAGGTCTGGGATTCGTGCTCGACGCGCACCCCCGCGGCCAGCGCCTCGAGGGAGGGGTGGCGCTCGCTCGCGCGGCGCAAGACCTCCCAAGTCTTGGGCTCCCCGCTGAGAGCCGCCACCCGGACCCGCCAGGGTTCCAGGATGCGGCCCCTTCGGTCCCCAACCCCGCCCCACGAAGCCCCCGCCAAGACTCCCACGTCGGCATCGGAGACCTTGCGAAAGCTCAAGACCATGTCGGCCAGGGACGCACCCAGCACCACGACCCCGCGATTGCGCCCCTGGTCGAGCAAGGGCACCGCGGCGTACTGCATGCAGTCGTCCCGGCACTCCACCCCGGACCGGGGCTGCTCTCGGGAGTTGGCGTCGAGCACCCAGGCCGGCACCGGTGCGGGAAGGGAGTCCGGCAGGCCCGACCTTCCCCATGCCCCCAGGAGCCGCGCCCCCGAGTCGTAGATGCGGGCGACCTCCAACCCCATGTTGATCTGCAAGAGGGGCCAGTGCTCGTCGAAGGCCGTGCGCACCAGCGCCGGATCCTCGGAGCGCAGCGAGAGCCCCATCCCCGCCAGGGTAGGAACCAGGGCGCCCACCTGCCGCAGCCGCTGGAGCGATTCGGCGAGCAGCCCCGCCACCTCCGTCTGGTACCGGGCGTGGGCCAGGCGCCGCTCGCGCTCGAACTGGGCCAACTGGTCCCGGTACCCCCTGACCGTGAACCACGAGGCGAGCCCCCCCAGGATGAGACTGGTGAGGACGATGGCCTTCCACTTGAGGCTCAGGAAGGGGCGGCGACTCGGGAGGCGCAAAGGGGGCCGGGGCCTTTCTCTCAGAAGTGGAACGACACGAGGGCCGAGAAGAGATTCCAGTAGCGCTCCAGGTCCGCCGTGTCCCGGTTGTCGAGCCGCGGCAGCCACGCGGTGCCGTCCACCAGGTGGTACTCGACCCGGGCCATCCAGTGGGGCGTGATGTCCCAGCGCAGCCCCACCGTAAGGTCCTTCGCAAAGCGGGTGTGGGCCGGCACCGTCCCCCGGGTCTGGGCTTCGAAGTCCTTCCCATCCCGGTCCGACCGGTCGCTGTACAACACGTCATACCGCGCCATCGCCTCCCAGCCCTGTGCGAAGCGGTACGCCGCCTGGAGGTAGTAGCTTTCGCCGGTGACCCGGGTGGTGCTTTGGCCGAAACCACTGCTTTGGAACTGGCGAAGCGCGTATTCGCCGGTCAGGCTCAATCGCTCGGCGTTGTACTGGGCCGATAGGATATATGGGCGAAATCGGATGGATCCGTCAGGAATTAAATCCTGTGCGCCCCGTTCATAGTCGACGTTTGCTTCAGCCAGTGAAAAGGCCAGACGCAGCCGACCTCCTTCCTTCTCGTACATGAGCCTGCCCAAATAGGAGATGTCGCTTTCCAGGTGCCCTGGGGCTGCCATCCCAAGGAGCGCGATCTCGTTCTCGTCGCCACGCAAGCGCAGCCAACCTGCCCCTGCCTGGACGAAGAAGTCACCGAAATCAGTCCGGCGTTCGCCGTAGACGTGGGCACTGTCGGCCGATAGCAGGACGTCCCTGACCCTGTCGAAATAGATCGACTGTGGTAGCAGGATGCTGGGGCGAGTGATGGGAACATCCCTCGTCTCGTTGTAGAGACCGAAGGGAGTGGGGACCCGACCCACCCGAATGCCCCACAGATCGGACTTGGTTGTGACAGGGCTCAGGTCCAGGAAGCCGTGGTCCAGCCTCGGCTGGCCGTTGTCCCCGTCTCCCGCCCAACGGGACAGCCCTTGGGCGGAAACCTGAAACCACGGACTCGTCCTCCATGATGCGTTTATACCGATCTCGCGAAAATCGAAGCTTCCACCGTCGCGCGTCTCGCTCTGACCAAAGAAGTCGTTTCCCGTCGTAAGAACGTATGCCTGAGACAGGAATCCGTGAATTTGAAAGGTGCCCGGGATTCCCTGCAATTCGATGGCACGCGATGTGGCTGGACCGAACAGCAGGGCCAACCCAATCATGGGTGAGAGGAAGGCAGAAACTCTCCCTCGCCGCCTATTGGACATCGAGTACGCGTACCGTTTCATCGATCCACTCATTCGAGAGGTAGCCGATCCCTCCCGGAGTTGCTGCAACCCTGGCTCTCATTTCCAGCTCGGATTGCAGAGAAATTGGCGCCTGCCCTGTTCCTGAATAGACGAGTCGATCCCAGGCCTGCCGAAGTTGATGGGGAAATATGTTGAGTTTCATCTTGCTGAACGAGTCATGAACCTTTGACCGGTCATCCAATACAAAGACCACAATTGGCGTGCCGTCCCCCCAAGTTCTCAGTCGCATCCCGAAAATCGCCCGCAATACGTTGCGCGAAATCGTGGTTTCCGCCACCGTGGGATGGACTACAACCTCTTGCGCGAAACTGGCGGACGCTAGGCAGAGGATTCCCGCTACCGCCATTGCCAGCAAGGTACTTCGGTTCCACCGAGGGGAGCGGCGCGCGGCGTCCGGCCTCCGAAGCTGGAGGATTGCTTCCGGGACGATGCGGGTCCAACCAGCTTTCGGCACGGTACCGCAGACTGCCTTCATGCCATGTTCTCGCCGACGGGAAGCGACGCTGCCGGGAATCCGGTGCTACGGCTCGCGTGGGGTCGGGCAAGCCTGCCAGGAAGCCTCAGCAGTCCATGGAGTTGGGGGGCAACCCTACTCTTCGCCCGCAACGCCCCATGACTTTAGAGCCATTGTGGCTCGGGGGCACGGCCGCGCAAGGGATGTGGGAGGTCATGGGAGGGGGGAGGGGATAGGGCGGGTGTCCGGATATGCCGGCCCGTTCCGGTGCGGGAACGGATTGGGCGTAACCGGTCGAGCGCGGATCCGTTCCGGTTCCTCTGTAGGAGCCAGCTCCTGCTGGCGATTTCGGCCGAAGGCCGACCGTTCCCCCTGCCGTTAGCGCGGCAAGTCGCCTGCGGGAGCAGGCTCCTACACTCGCTTCTCGTTGTCCTTCGGATAGAGAGCGGCCGGCCGGTTACGTCCGAACGGATCTTGGCGCACCCCGCTACCTTTGTCCGGCCGCGACCGCGACTCGGGGTTCGTCGGGCGTCGACCAGTGGTTTCCTTCCGGGGCGCAGCGGCCGGCGTCCGTCAGAAGGTTCCAAACCTCGCGCCGCTCCCGGTAGGCGCGGCTCATCACGTCTGCCACCACCCCGAGGTGAGCCTGTCGGACTCCATGATACTCGATGGGTGGGGCGATGGGTTCGAAGTGCAGAGAGAACCGCCGAAGTAAGCGGTTGAGCAAGGGTTCCATGATGGCATAGAGGTGGGTCACGCCGTGAGCGGAGGACAGACGCATTACCGCAGCGAGCAGTCCCAGCACAGGGAACGGGAAAGCTGGACTCCGGTGGGGAGATACCTTCCCGTCGGCGTTCTTGAGGAGCCTTGGTACGATCAGGCGGGAAATCTCTGCCGTGTCGCCGCGTGGGAGCAGGGCGGGATTCACTTTGGCGGGGTCGAAGCGTCCTCCCGAAACCGATTCGATGGGGAACGGTTGAGACGGATCATCGATGGGTGCCAGGATCAGGCGGACACACCCTGCCGCCTGTCCCGTGCTCCGGTGACGAATGAGGCAGTGGGCGGAACGTGCGTCGTATGTATCGACCTCCCTCCCATCGGGATAGCGCCAGGGTTCGTACCCCGGCACCTGCATGTCCTCGCAAATGGTTCGGTACCGAAGTCGAAACACCTCGTCCAGCAGTTCGGGCGTGTTGGCGAAGACGAGCTCGAAGTGGTCGTTGAAGGCGTTCAGGAGATCGCTCAACCCCTTCGCTCCCACTGCAACCGCCGGGTCCCCTCCGCATCCCGGGTCTGTGTTTTTTTTGGCCCATGGCATGAAACTACAGGTTCCCGGGAAAAGGCAAGGAGCAATTGTGCGGGGGCAGGGGAACCCCCCATTTCCCCCTTGAGATGAATCGTTCTTTGGCCGATTCTTACCCCATGTCTGTGAAACAGGGCTCAAGCTGCGGGCGCGAGCCTCCCGGGCTTGGGTGAGGGGTCGGACGGAGGAGACCGATGGGGATGGTCCGTTGGCCGGGTGGGGCCGTGCTCCTGTGCGCGCTGTTGGGCGCAGCCGCATGCCGGCAGGGGGGAGGCGATCTGCCGGTAATCCGGCTGGGCCACGCCCTTCACGACCACCACGCCCCCCTGTATGTGGCCGCCCGCAATGCCGCCTACTTTCGCGAGCACGGCGGCGTGTACCTGCGGGAGGTGGTCGACCGCGCCGAGTACGAGCTGGTGGCCCAGGGGCGCGCGGTGGCGCGCGTTCGGGTCGGTTCGAGCACCGGAGGTCAGGAGCTCGTCCGGCGCCTGGCGGAGGACCAGTTCGACGTGGCCTTCGGCGGTTTCCCCGCTCTGGTGGAGGCCATCGACCGCGGCGCCCCCCTGCGGATCATCGCGCCGGTGATGGCCGGTGGGGCGGCCCTGGTGGTGCACCCGGGGCTCGCCGTGGAGAGCTGGGGGGAGTTCGTCGCGCTGGCTCGCGGCCGCGGCTCGCCGGTGCGGATCGGCTACACGGCGGCGGTGTCGGTGCAGGGCCTCGTGTTCGGGGAGGGGCTTCAGGCGGAAGGCCTTCGGTACGCGGACCAGCTCGATGACACCGATGCCCAGGTCGTCCTGCTCAACCTCCACGGGCCCGGCAATCTCATTCCGGCGCTGGAAAACGGTCTGGTGGACGGCTTCGTGGCCATGCAGCCCTACGTGGCCATGGCCGAGGAGCAGGGCAAAGGCAGGCTCGTGACCTTCCTCGAGGGAACACCCTTCGAGCAGGCGGGGCCCTATCCCTGCTGTGCCGTTGCGGCGCGCTCCGGGGTGCTCCAGGCCCAGGGGCCCGCGGTGGAGCATCTCTTGGCACTGCTGCTGCGCGCTACCCGGTACCTGGCCGAAGAGCCCGAGGAAGCAGCCCCCGTGGTGGCGCAGTGGCTCGACGGATCGGCCGCCGTGGAGCAGCGCTCGCTGTCCACGATCCACTTCACCACGGAGCTGGACGCCGCCTGGGACCAGGGCGCCCAGGCCTGGGTGCGGGCCATGACGGCCCGGGGGCTCCTGGGGGGGCGGGTGGGCCAAGCCTATCGGCGCGGGGAGCTCGAAGCCACCCTGTACGACCTGCACGTGTTTCGCCGCGCCCGGAGCCGACTCTAGCCCATGCGCCTTCCGCTCTCCCGAAAGGTCTTCATCGTCTTCTCCAGTCTAATGGCGGTCACGGCCGTGCTGGGGCTGGTGGTGTACGAAGGGCTTCGGGACCTGCGCCGGGCGGCGGAGGAGGTGCAGTGGCTCCAGGATTTCCAGCTCCAGGTGGAGAAGCTCGGAGCCTTCAACCGCGGCCTGGGCCCGCACGGTTCGGAGGAGAGCGGGAGCCGGTTCCGCGAGGAGTTCGCACAGGCCCTGCACCTGGCGGAGCGTGTGGGGCGCCTCAGCCGAGATCTGCCCGAGGAGCTGCGGGCGGGGCTCGAGAGCGTGCCCACCTACCTGGGCTACTATCGGGCAGCCTATGAAGAGCTCTTCGTCCGATACGCGGAGGACGGGAGGAGAGAGGCCGAGAGCCGAGCCTTGGTGGCGAAGCTCCACGCGGATCTGGATGCCCGGGTAGACGACGACACGCTGCGGGCGCTGGGGCTGCTCCTGCGGGCACAGATTCTAGCGGACAAGGTGTATCACGGCCGCGATCTCGCTGCGATCGGAGAGCTTCGCCGGCTGGCGCAGGGCTTGGACGGCCAGGGGCTCGCCCCCGATTTCGGCGCCGGTCTGCGATCCCTGGTGCAGGGCGCCGAGGCGGCCCACCTGAACTACCTGGGTATCCTGGATCGGGAAGGGTTTCTCCGGGATACCGGGGCGCGCTTCACGCAGGTGGCGGCGGCCACCATCCAGGCGATCTCCCGGGAGAGCCAGGCGCACCAGGCGCGACTGCGAGGCACCATCCTGGGGTTGGTGCTCCTGGCCGTGATCCTCACCTTCGGCCTGTGGCACCGGGTCACCCGATACCTGGGGCGCTTTCTGGCGGACATCCGCTACGCCATCGGCTCGATTCGGGCGGGCCAGTACGACTACGGGCTGGAACGGGTGCCCGAGGACGAGTTCGGGGACCTGGCCGTCTTCCTGCGGGATCTCTCCGGCAATCTCCGAGAGACCCTCACCCGGCTCATCGCGTCCGAGGAAAAATACAAGCGGCTGGTGGAGAGCCTGGCCGAGTGGGTCTGGGAGACCGATCCCGACGGGCGGTTCACCTATTCGAGCCCCGTGGTGGAAACGATGCTCGGCTGGAGGCCCGCCGAGATCCTGGGACAGGGCTTCCTGGAGCTCTTGCCCCCCCACGAGGCGGCCCGTGTGGCGCGCCCCTACGCCGAGGCGCTGGGTGCGAGGCGCCCGGCGAACAGCGTCGAAGCGGTGCTTGCCCACCGGGACGGCCGGCCGGTGGCGATCGAGTCGGGATGGCAGCCGGTCTACGGAGCACAGGGCGAGTTTCTCGGTCTGCGGGGGGTGAGCCGGGACGTGACGGAGCGGCGCCACGCCGAGGAGGAGAAGGGGAGGCTGCGGGAGCAGCTCATCCAGGCCCAGAAGATGGAAGCCATCGGCACCCTCTCGGGAGGGGTGGCCCACGACTTCAACAACCTGCTCCAGTCCATCTCGGGCTACACGGAGATGCTCCTCCTGGGCAAGGCCGAGGAACACCCGGACTACGCAAGGCTCAAGAAGATCGAGCTCGCGGCAGACCGGGCGGCCGACCTGACCCGGCAGCTCCTGGCGTTCAGCCGGCGTCTGGAGAGCCGCCCGCGGCACGTGGACCTCAACCAGGAGGTGCGGCACTCGGTGGAGCTCCTGGAGCGTGCGCTGCCCAGGATGATCGAGATCCGCACCTCCCTCGAGCCGGAGCTGCGGCCGGTGTGGGCCGACCCCGGCCAGATGGAGCAGGTGCTCGTCAATCTGGGGGTGAACGCAAGGGACGCCATGCCGGCGGGCGGCAGCATCCGCATCGAGACGCGCAACCTGGTGCTGGCGCCTGACGCGGCTTCCGCCGCGGGCCTGGCGCCCGGCGCTTACGTGGAGCTGTGCTTCGCCGACAACGGCTGCGGGATGGACGCCGCCACCCTGGAGCACATCTACGAGCCCTTCTTCACGACGAAGGAGGTGGGAAAGGGCACCGGGCTCGGCCTGGCCATGGTGTACGGCATCGTGAAGGCCCACGGGGGGGCACTGGCCTGCGAGAGTGCGCCGGGGCAGGGCTCGAAGTTTCGCATCTGCCTGCCCGCCCACGACGGGGCCGGACCGGTGCCCGAACCGCCCGCGCCCCCGCCCCCGGTGCGACGCGGTTCGGAGACCCTGCTTCTGGTCGACGACGAGGAGCTGCTGCGCAGCCTGGGCCACGACCTGCTGGCGGGAGCCGGCTACACCGTGCTCACCGCGGACAGCGGAGAAGCCGCCTTGGAGGAGTTGCGCGCCCGGGGGGCGAGTATCGACCTGGTGATCCTCGACCTCAACATGCCCGGAATGGGGGGTACCGAGTGCCTGCGCCAGCTGCGGGCTCTGGGGTTTGGCGGGCCGGTGCTCATCGCGAGCGGGGTCTCTCCCATGGGGGCGGAGCGGACGGCGCTTCAGGAAGCCGTCCAGGGCTTTCTGCGCAAGCCCTTCCGGCTGAGCAGCCTCCTGGAAGCCGTGCAGGGGGCGCTGCACCGGGCGTGAGGGCCTCGGACCGTCCGTTCGGCCGGAGGCCAAGTCGTGGGAGCCCGGCTCCGATGTGCACGCAGGGTCGCGCTCCTGCGCAGCGGCATTTGGTGGCGGGGTGCGTAGGGGCGCACGGCGTGCGCCCGCGCGGGGGTGGCGCTCGTCCCTCGAGGCGCACAGCGGTGCGCCGCTCCGGGTGACACAGCCGTGTTGCGGACTCTCCGCCGTGACACGAACCCACACGGGTCAAACAGAACCGGTGCGCGGTTGGGTCGGAGAGGTGCGACGAGAGGCGGTCCAGGGCTCTCGGATCCTGCCCCAGGACGGGGGGCGTGCTGGCTCCTGGCCGAGGGGGATCAGTCCTCCCCCGGTCCCCCTCCTTCGCCGCCCCGCCCCGGGCGGTCGCCGGGGCGACTGCCCAGATGGGCTGCCACCCAGACGAGCACGGCGAACGCGAGGAGCATCACGACGTCCCTGGACATGGCCGGGCCTCCCTGCCTGTGGATCAGGACACGGGATTACACATCGGCACCAGAGCGGGAATTCCTGAGTTGCCCAAGACCTGCGGTTGCCCGGAGGGAAGAAGCGCCCACCGGTCGCGTCGGGCCGACCCAGGGGGCTTACCCCGGGAGCCAGGTTGCCCGGGCCCCTTGCCGAGGGTACGTTGTCGGGGACTGGGCGGCCGGGGGGAGTGAGCTGAGGCGCAAGGAGGGGCAGATGGCGTGGAGTGAGTACCGCAAGATCCTCGTTGCGGTGGACGGTTCCCGGGGCGCGCGGGAAGCCGCCCGGCGCGGCGCCTCCCTGGCGAAGCTCTGCGGGGCGCAGGTGCTCTTGGTCCACTGCCGCAAGGGCGTGCCCGAGTACCTGGGGGAGCCCTACTACCAGAGGATGCTCGACCGCCTGCTCGCCCAGGTGGAGGAGCTGATGGAGCCCTACCGGGTCATCTTTCGGGAAGCGGGGGTCTCCTTCGAAGAGCGGGTGCTGGAGGGAGACCCCGCCAGGGCGGTGTGCGAGGCCGCGCGGGTGGAGGAGTGCGACCTCATCGCCATGGGGACCCGGGGCCTCTCGGACTTCGAAGGGCTCTTCCTGGGGAGCGTCGTCCACAAGGTGCTCGTGTGCGCACCGTGCCCCGTGCTGGCGGTGCGCTGATGGGCCCCGGAGCGATGGCGAGGGTTCGGGCAGCGGTGCTGGCGGCGGCCTGCGCGGTCTTCGGCGGCTGCCACGCCCGGCACCCCGGGCCGGACCTGCCGGTGGTTCCCCGGGTGGACCTGGAGCGGTACATCGGCGTCTGGCACGAGATCGCCCGCTACCCCCACCGCTTCCAGGAGGGCTGTTCCGCGAGCACCGCCACCTACGCGCTGCGGGACGACGGCCGGATCGACGTGCTCAACGCCTGCCGGGAGGGCGGACCGGAGGGCGCGCTCCGCACCGCCACCGGCGTCGCCAAGGTCGTGGACCCGGCCACCAACGCCAAGCTCAAGGTGAGCTTCTTCCGGCCCTTCTGGGGGGACTACTGGATCATCGGCCTGGGCTCGGACTACGAGTACGCCGTGGTCGGACACCCCTCCAGGCGGTATCTCTGGATCCTCAGCCGCACTCCCCAGATGGACGAGGCGACCTACCGGGAGATTCTGGCCCGCCTGGAGACGCTCGGGTATGACACGACCCGCCTGATTCGGGAGCACGGACCTCCTCGGTAACCCCGCCGCGTTCGGAAACCCCGAAGAAGGCTAGGACTCCTCGCTCAGCAGCGCCTGAATCGCCTTCTCCATTTCCTGGGCGATGCGCCGGTCGTAGCCGAGGAACTTCTGGCGGATGCGGCCCTGGCGGTCCACCAGGAAGGCGGTGGGGATGGTGGAGATGCCGCCGTAGGCTCGGCGCACGTCGTCCTCCACCGGGAGGATCGGGTAGTTGACGGTGTTTCGTTCCAGAAACGAGGCGACTTCCTGGGGGTCCTTGTCCATGTTCATCCCCAGGATCAAGAAGCCGTCTGCGCGGTAGGCGTTCTGCATCTCCACCAGGTGGGGGAGGGCGGCCCGGCAGGGGGGGCACCAGGTGGCCCAGAAGTCCAGGAGCACCACCTGGCCGAGGTGCTCCGACAGGCGCACGACCCGGCCGTCGATGGAGGTGGCGGCGAAGTCCGGAGCTGCCTGGGGGGGCGCCGTGTTCTTCTCCTCCGAGCAGCCGCAGACTGCAAGGAACAGGAAGGCCAGGAGGGGCGCGAGGGTGCCGCGCAGGCTCGGTTTCATCGGACGGACCTCGCTGGGGGCGAGAAACGCAAGCGCTTCTCAGGAGCCGTAAGGTACGGCGGATCCTTCTCCGAGGAGCTGGATGATCGTCTTCTCCAGACTCCCGGCCAAGTCGTGGCTGAAACCCAGTTGCCTCTTCCGGATGCGTCCCGTGCGGTCGATGAGCACCGCGTACGGAACGGTGGCGATGCCCCCGTATGCTTGACGGGTGACGTCGTCCAGGAACACCACGGGAAAGTTGATCGTCTCGCGCCTGAGGTAGTCGGCCACGTCGTCGGGGTTCTTGTCCAGACTCAGCCCGAGTACGGCAAGGCCCTTCGACCTGTACGTGTCTTGCAGCTTCACGTTGTGGGCCATGCTGACGCGGCACGGCGGGCACCAGGTGGCCCAGAAGTCCAGGAGCACCACCTGCCCGCGATAGTCCGAGAGCCGGATCCGGGTGCCTTCGACCGTGGCCAGGGCGAAATCGGGCGCTTCCCGGGGATCGGGCTTCCGGGTGCTGCCCTCGTCGGCGCAGCCGATGGCGAAAGCGGTCAGGAGGAGGGCAACGGCCCCCAGGCCGACCGCCCGTAGGAAGACCTTCATGGCGTGTTTCTGAGCTCCATCTCTCGCCCCGATGAGCACTGCGGCTGCGCCGCAGCGCTCGATGCAAACGCGGCAAGGGCCGCAAAATAGATCAGCGGGTGCGCTGCCGGAAAGCTCCGGGCGCGCCGCTCATTCCTCCGCGAAGCCGACCGGCCCCGGGGTTCACCGTCAGGAGAAAGCTCCCCGGGGCGCCCCGCAGCCGGCCGCCCCGCTCTTGGTGCGGGCGGCCACGGTCGCAAAGAGCTTCTCCATCGAGGCTCCGCACACGGGGCACCCCGGGGGCTGGGCTGCTTCGGAAGAGCGGGCGAGCACCTCGCGGCGCTCGCCGCAGGCGGAGCACCTGTACTCGTACAGAGGCATCACGCCACCTTCTTGAGCAGTTCCTCGAGCTTCTGCCGGGGAACGGCGCCGACCACCTCATCGACCACCTGGCCGCCCCGGAAAAGCTTGATGTTGGGAATCCCCCGCACGCCGTACTTGGCGGGCGTCTGGGGATTCTCGTCCACGTTCATCTTGGCCACCACCACCTTGCCGTCGTAGGCGCCGGCCAACTCTTCCACCACGGGGGTCATCATGCGGCAGGGGCCGCACCACGCCGCCCAGAAGTCCACCAGCACGGGCTGGGAAGCCTTGAGCACCTTCTCATCGAAGTCCGCATCGGTGATCGTGAGGACCTTTTCGGACGCCATGGGATTCTCCTCTCGTGGGGGAAAAGGGGGCCGGATTCCGGGACCCGGGTGCCGCCGACCGGCGGCTCAGCAACTGCCTCACCCGCCGCCCCGGGCGAAGAAAACTACCGCGGCGACGAGAACGGCGATCCAGAGCAATGCCTCCATGCTACTCCTCCGAGGAAGCGCGGCAACGCTCGCGCAGGAACCGGTGCAGATCGATGTGTACCTCCCGGGGCAGGTCGTCCTGCTCGGCGCACCCGCGGTAGAGCACCACCGTCTTCTCCAGGGTGTTGAGGAATGCCACGCAGGGGTCGCACCCCGCCATGTGCCGGCGGATCTCCTCGCACAGGCTCGGATCGAGCTCTGCGTCGATGTACGCAGAGAGGTTGTCCAGGATCTCTTTGCAGCTCAGCGAACCGGTCATGCGGCTGTCGTCCCCCCCCCCGGCACGTCCTCTTCGAAGTAGGGCCCGAGAAGTTCTCGCAAGAAGATCCGTGCCCGGTGCAGCCGGGTCTTCACCGCGCCTTCCGAGATTCCGAGAATCTCTGCGGTCTCGCGCGTGTCCAGGTCCTGGATGTCGCGCAGGACCACCACGGCGCGGTACGTGGGCGGAAGCGCCTGGATGGCCCGATCCAGCACGCGTCGAACCTCCTTGCGCAGTACGGCTTCCCGGGGGTTGATGGCCCAGTCCGAGATGGTGCGCCCCTTGAGCTCTTCGTGGCTGGGCACGGCAATCTCGTCGAGCCCCACGCTCTCCGGCTGCTTCTTGCGCAGCCGCATCAGGGCGTGATTGGTGGCGATGCGGTACACCCAGGTGGTGAACGCTGAATCTCCCTTGAAGGAACCGAGGTGGCGGTAGGCGCTCAGATACGTCTCCTGCAACAGGTCCCGGGCGTCGTCCGGGTTGCCCATGAGGCGCAGAAGGTGCCCGTACACCTTCCCCTCCGATACGTTCACCAGTGCCTCGAACGCGCGGAAGTCCCCCTCGCGGGCCTGCCCCACCAATTGCGCTTCGTTCATCCGACGGCTCTGATGCTCTCCGGGGGAGAGACGTAACAGGCTTTCCGTTATGCTGCGGGAGTCGCAGCATAATGAAGGGGCCACAGGCGTGCAAGGAAAAGCGCCGGCGACTCCGGGTTGGGAGGATTTCTGGGGTTCCCGGGCACTATATGTTGTGGTATCCTCCCGGCCATCCTACCAAATCTAGTTGTTCCCACCGTCTAAGGGCTCGATATCTCTTGCGAAAAGGAGACCGGCATGGGTGAGGTCATGGATTTCGGTCGGCGGGCGGCCACCCCGGCGAGCGACGCCACGGACAAGGTGCTCTTCGTCCGCACCTCCGACATGGATATCCTGGGCTGGGATCGCCAGCGGATCGTCGATGCGCTCATGCGCGAGACGCTGCTCGACGAGGGCACGGCCCAGGAGGTCGCCCTGGCCGTCGAGGGCGTGATCCAGCGCTCGAAGATCGAGGTCCTCACCGCTCCCCTCATCCGCGAGCTGGTGGACGCCAAGCTCATCGAGTTCGGGCTGGAGAGCGCCCGCCGCATGCACACCCGGCTCGGCATGCCGCTCTTCGACGTGGAGGAGCTCCTCGTCCAGCCCAACAAGGAAAACGCCAACGTCCCCCACGGGCCCGAGGCGACGAACCTCACCCTGGCGGAGAACATCAAGAAAGAGTACGCGCTCTTGGCGGTCTTCAGCCAGGACGTGGCCGACGCCCACATGCGCGGCGACGTGCACCTGCACGACCTGGGCTTCATCGACCGGCCCTACTGCTCGGGGCAGAGCCTGGAGTTTCTGAAGAAGTTCGGGTTGAACCTCCCCAACAGCCTGGCCAACGCCCGCCCGGCGAAGCACGCCGAGGTGCTCCTGGCCCACATGGTGAAGTTCTCCGCCGCCCTCCAGTCGAACTTCGCGGGGGCCATCGGGTGGGACGCGGTGAATCTCTTCTTCGCGCCCTACCTGGTGGAGATGAGCGACCGCGACGTGAAGCAGCTCGCCCAGATGCTCATCTACGAGTATTCCCAGCAGGCGGTGGCCCGGGGCGGCCAGGCCATCTTCAGCGACATCAACCTGTACTGGGAGGTGCCCAAGCACTTCGAGGACGTGCCCGCCATCGGCCCCGGAGGCGAGTTCACCGGCAAGACCTACGGAGAGTATGAGAAGGAGGCCCAGCGCTTCGTCAAGTTCCTCTTCGAGGTCTACCTGGAGGGCGACGCCTCCGGGCGGCCCTTCTTCTTCCCCAAGCCCCTCGTGCACATCACCGAGAAGTTCTTCAAGACGGAGGGGCATCGGGAGTTTTTGCGCCAGATTTGTGAGGTCTCGGCCGAGAAGGGCAACACCTACTTCGTCTTCGACCGGGGGGAGACCGCGAAGATCTCCGAGTGCTGCCGGCTCTCCTTCAAGCTCGAAAAGTCCGATCTCGACGACGCCAAGCAGCCCTGGAAGATGCGCTACTCGGCCCTCCAGAACGTGACCCTGAACCTGCCCCGCCTGGGCTACCGGGCGGGGGGCGAAGACGCCCGCCTCTTCGGCCACATCACCGAGGCCATCGAGCTCGCGTGCCGGGCGCACCTGCAGAAGAAGGCCTTCATCGAGAAGCTCCTGAGCCAGGGCGACCGCGGCCCCCTGGGACTCCTGTGCATGAACCGCGACGGCCAGCCCTACCTGCGCATGCACCGGGTGAGCTACCTGGTGGGCATGGTGGGATTGAACGAGCTCGTGAAGATCCACTGCGGCCAGGAGCTCCACGAGAGCGACGCGGCCTTCAAGCTCGGCCTCAAGGTGATCGCCCACATGAAGCTCGTGACCGAGAAGCTGAGCAAGCACCACGGCATGCACTTCGTGCTGGAGCAGACCCCGGCCGAATCCACCGCGTACCGCTTTGCCAAGCTCGACCTCAAGTACTACTCCCCCCAGGCGGGCCGCACCGTGCGCGGCGACGTCTCCCGGGGCGAGGTCTACTACACCAACTCCACCCAGCTCCACGTGGGCAGCCCACAGAACGCCGTGGAGCGGGTCAACGCCGAGGGACTCTTCCACCCCCTCATCGAGGCCGGGGCCATCACCCACGTCTGGCTCGGCGAGGAGAAGCCCTCCCCCGAGAGCCTGGCGAACTTCGTGGAGAAGGTCTTCCGCCACACCCACAACGACCAGATCGCCTTCAGCCCCGAGTTCACCACCTGCCAGGCCTGCGGCCGCACCTCCCGCGGCCTCGATGCGGAGTGCCCCCGGTGCGGCAGCGACGAGGTCGAGGGCATCACCCGCATCACCGGCTACTTCACCAAGATCAGCTCCTGGAACAAGGGCAAGCTCGGCGAGCTCCACGACCGCATGCGCAACCGGGGCTTCTTCACCGCCTCGCCCGAGGCAAGAGCGGCAGGGGAGTGAAGGCGTCGGACGTGAGGCGTGAGAAGTGAAATGTGAAACGTGAAGGTTGTCCTCACTTCAACGTGCAACCCGCAACAAGCAACCTGAACCGATCCTGCTTTCCCAGGAGGCCTTCCCATGACCCTCTTCACCAAGGAAAACTGCGGCAAGTGCGACTACGTGAAGCAGCACGTGGACCTGCCCCGGCTCCACGTCGCCGTCGAGGTCCTGGGCCCCGACAACGCCGATGCCCTGGCGCATCTCGCCTGGCACGGCCTCGTCGATGTGGCCGAGCGGGCCCTGCCCATCCTCGTCCTCGACGACTCGAGCCACATCACCGGCGCCATCCCGATCAAGAACTACCTCTCGGGGTTGCAGGGGAACGCGTGAGGTGAGCGTGGGGGCGGGGGGATGAAGGACCGAGAGAGATCGACCGGCGGCCCGAGGAAGGCCGCCGGTTCTCGTAGGAGAGGCCGCCTGCGAGCCGCCGCAGTGCCCAGTCGGTCCGGCAACCCGATCCGGGCCGACGGCCGGCCACGGGAAGCCGGCCGCCGATCGGGCCCGGCGACTCCCACGGGTGCAGCGTCCGAGGCTTGACGCGCGCGGAGAGTCGCAGATCAGCCCCCGGTTTGAGGGAGCCGCGGCCAATGCGGCGGGGCGCAGGCTTGCGCCAGCCGCAGTGCGACGGCGAGGTCGTCGGGGCGGTTGAGGTTGAGGAAGGAGCGCAGGTCGGGGTCTGTCCGCCGGAGCTCGGTCTCGGGGACCTCGCGGGTGTGCACCGCCGGGAAGACGTCCAGGATGCAGAGGTTTCCCGCGGCGATTGCCTTCTGGAAGACGGGCAGGCAGCTCGCGCGATAGAGGGCGCAGAGGGGTTCGTACCCTGCGGCAGTCCGCGGGACGACGGCATCGGCACCGGCGCGCCGGGCGAAGAGCTCCAAGAGCAGCCCGGGTTCCAGGAAGGGCGTGTCGCAGGCCACGCACAGGACCCAGGCCTCGGCCCCCAGCCGCTCCGCCGCGTACGCGAGGGCGGTGGCCACGCCGCCCATGGCGTTGGCTCCGGGGAAGCGGTCGGCAACCGTTGGGGTGCCGCAGTGGTCCAGGCGCGGCGGCCCGCCCACGGCGAACACGGTCTCGGCTGCCTGGCGCACCCGGTCGAGAACCCACTCGATGAGCGGGAAGCCTTCGAGCTCCAGAGCGGCCTTGTCGCGCCCCATGCGGGTGGCCCGGCCTCCCGCGAGGATGGCGGCAAACGGGATGTGGTCGGGATGGCCCAAGCGGCGCACGGGGATCGGTGTCACGCCCCGCCCAGGAACTGCGCCTCCAGGAAGTCGCACACCGGGCCCGGGTGGTCGAGGGGGAAGAGGGGCACCGGCAGGGGCAGGGGTTCATCGCTCACGACGCCGACCAGGCGGTGATCCAGGATCTGGCCGTCCCGGGTCGTGCACAGGAGCTCCGGGCTTCGCTCGGCTCGGTGGAGCTCGATCTTCGGGAGCCCTCCGGTCTTGTACCCCTCGGTGACCACCAGGTCCACGTCGGTCATGAAGCGGTAGATGATCTCGTCCAGCGTCATCTCGCCGCGGGCGTTGGGGTGCACCACGGCGAGCTTCTCGGCCGACGAGATGACCATGGGGGACGCCCCGGCCCGGGTCAGCCGCCAGGAGTCCTTGCCCTCGTGGTCGATCTCGAACCGGTGGGCGTCGTGCTTGATGGTCCCGATCCGGTACCCCCGGCGGGTGAGCTCGGCGATGGCCTTTTCGAGAAAGGTGGTCTTCCCGGTGCCCGATTTGGCGACGAAGGACACGGCGGGGGGACCGTAGCTTCGCAGCCGTGCCAGGTGCAGCCGGCTCTCGTCCAGGTCCGTGTGGGAGTGCACGTTGCGGAAGGTGAGCCCCGAAGGGTCGAGCGCGGTGAGGTCCTCGCCGTTGACGATCCGGGTGCGCACGTCGGAGATGAAGTCGAGCACCTTGAGGTTCCCCCGCCGGATGCGCTCCTCCATGGGGGCCACGCAGGCCTTGGAGTACACGGCGCACAGGGGCTCGAACCCTGCGCGGCTGCGGGGCACCACCACGTCCCACCCCTGGCGCTGGGCGTAGAGGTGCCGCACCACCCGGGGGTGGAGGAAGGGCATGTCGGCGCCCACCGCGAAGGCATAGCGGCTTCCCACGTGCTTGAGGCCGGTGGCGATGGCCCCCAGGAGCGCCGCCCCGGGGTACTCGTCGGCCACCGCCCTCAGCCCGGCGGAGGTGAAGGGCGCCGGGTCCTCGGCCACGACCACCACCTCGTCGAAGAACCCCTCCAGGATTCGGTGGGTCCGGTGGATGAGGCTCTCCCCCTGGAGCTCCCAGCTCCAGCGGTCGTCCCGGCCGTCGGCGATGAGCAGGGCGGTGCGGATGTCTCTCATGGGGTTTCTCCGGTCACCACGCCGAAGGGGTGGCGGCCACTGCCTTCGGGGCATGCAGCGGCACGGTTTCGCACACGTCCCGGCGGAACGGAACAGGCCGCTCTCCTCCGCAAGCGCCGTTGCCGTCGATCCTCAGTGATCCCGAGGGGCAGAAGGCCTCGCACACCCGGCACCCGCTGCACCGTTGCGGGTCCAGCTCGATGTGCCGATCCGGGCCTTCTCCCACCCGCGCCAGGGCTCCGGTGGGGCACATGGCCGCGCACCGCGGGCACGCGGTGCAGCGATCGTCTACGGTCAGAGTGAAGGAAAAGGCATCGGCCAGCCGGGCTGCAGCCCCGGGCTGGGCGTGCTCCAGGGCGAGGTGCAGCGCCGCGCGCCGGCGCGGAAGCTGTTTGGCCGATCGGCCGCAGGGGTCGGCCGGAGCGGCGGACTTCAGGAGGGCCGAGGCGCCGGCGGTGGTACCCCACCCCAGGGACCGGAAGAACGTGCGCCGGTCCAGGGATCGCTCTCGAAAGGACAGGTCGCGAGGGCTTCGGGCGATCCGCACCTCGCCCCCCGGGCGGAGCTCCGCGACCCGGGCGGCGCGCTCGGCAACCGTCTCCGTGGCCCCCTTCCGCGGACAGGCGGGGCACCGGGTGGCGTTGAGCTGCACGCCCTGGGGCACGAGCACCGCCAGCGCCGCCAGCTCCTCCTCGGTCAGGTAGCCGAGGCAGGGCACCCGGGCGTGGGCCTCCACCCCGTCTGCCCCGGTGCACCCCAGCACCGGAGAGGGCACGGAGGAGAGGCGGGCCGCCAACGCCTCGACGCCGGGCATCGCGCCGGCGAGGCCGTCCATCGGACAGGCGGAGACGCACAGGCCGCAGCCGGTGCACGCCCGGGGGTCCACCGCGGGCATCCGGCCCTCGAAGCCTAGGGCGCCGCTGGGGCAGATCTCGGCGCATCGGCCGCACGCGAAGGTGTGGCACCGAAGGCGCAGGCACCGGCTGGAATCGACGTCAGGGAGACGCATGGGGTCGAGGCCCGGTCGCGCCACCGCCTGCGCCTTCCCCCGCGGGAGCGGCGGAAAGGGCGGCCGCCAAGTCTCTGAGGCCCGCGCGAAGGCAGCGAGCCAGAGCCGTGTAGAAGTCGCTCTGGGACTCCGCCTCCACGCGGTCGCAGAAGGCAGGCGCCCAAGGGAGCAGGTGCTCCCGGAGGAAGGCTTCGGCGGCCGCGGATTCGTCCCCGGCGCCACCGGCCAGGAGGTAGGCGGCGAACTCCAGTTCGGCCGCCACGTGGTCCGGAACCTCGTGGAAGTCCGAGGCCAGGGTGAGGCCGGCCTCGCGGTAGGCGCGCTGCACGGCCAGGGTCGAGGGGCCCATGAGGACCTTGGGGCCGTCCCGGTAGACCGACCCGTAGGGCGGTGCGGCGACCTCGAAGGGGCCGAGGAAGAGGCGGGCGTGCTCCACCCGCAGGTCTTCGGGGCGGGTGTCCGCCAGGGAAGCCCCCAGGCGGCGGGCACACTCCGAGGCCTCGGGGGAGAAGCCCTCCAGGGAAGCCCCCAGGTTTTCGCATACCCTCTCCTCCCGCAGGAGGTCGGGGTCGGGCGGATAAAAGCACGCCGCGAGCAGGCGCAACGCGTCTGCGGCGGCTTGGAGGGAGCGTTTCGGGAGGGGGGCAGGAGTCACGAGGCACTCTCTCCGTTTCGTGGGGTCGGGAAGAGGCGCGAGGAGGGGCCGGGGCATCGAGCCGCCGGCCCCCCCTGGCCGATCAGACTTTGCGCCGGGTGTAGCTGCGGATGTAATAGACGTTGGGGCGGTAGCCCTTTTCGGTGCCGGACAGGAACTCCCCGTTGTTGTTCTTGAGCCGCATCGGCTTGTAGGTCTGGAGGAGCAGGTTCACGTTGCTGTCGGGGTCGTCCAGGTCGCCGAAGATCCGGGCGTTGGAGGGGCAGACCTCGGTGCACCAGGGCTTGAGGGCCTTCGCGACCCGATGCTCGCAGAAGATGCACTTTTCCACCACTCCCGCCCGGCGCACGCTCTCGTAGTCGGGGTGCCGGTAGCGGGTGCGGTAGGGCGGAACGTCCCGCCCCAGCCGGGCGATCTCGACGCCCGAAGCCGTGCACCCGGGGATGAGCTCGGTGGCGTCTCGGAAGGCGGGGTAGGTGGCCTTGCCCGACTCGTTGAAGCTGATGACGCTGTACTGGGCGTTGTCCTCGTCCACGTCCATGGCGCTGTAGGGGCAGGCGTCCTGGCAGGCCTGGCACCCGATGCAGCGCTCGTCGTTGTGCATGGTGATGCCGCCGGCGGTCTTGAACATGGCCTTGGGGGTCACCGGGCAGGCCTCCACGCAGGGGGCGTCGGTGCAGTGGTTGCACAGCACCGGCAGGTTGGTGACCGTGGCGTCGGGGAAGCGGCCCTCCCGCTGGATGAAGAAGTCGGCCCAGTTGAAGGTCTGGCCGTGGGCCTTGTCCTGGGTGTTGTTCTCGGTCTTGCAGCCGATGCCGCAGGCCCCGCAGCCGACGCACTTTTGCAGGTCGATGACCATCGCGTATGTGGGCATGGATCGTCTCCTCTACAGGAAGGTCAGACCTTCTCGATGCGCACGCCGGTGAAGCCGCCGTTGCGGGCCGTCGAGCCGCTTAGGCGGTCCAGGTCGTGGGGCATGAGCTCGTTGAAGTTGGAGCCGTTGGGTACGGCCTTGGCGTAGTCGCCCGCGGCCACGCGGCCGTAGGCCCAGTGGCCCTGACCGAAGCACTTGGCCACCGTGCCGGGGCGCACGCCCTCCCACAGGCGCACCCGGGCGGTGAGGCTCTTCACCACCGAGGTGACCTTGACCGTGTCGCCCTCCCGGAGGCCCAGCCTCTCGGCGTCCGCCGGGTTCATCTGGAGCACGTCCTGGTAGTTGACGTTGCCCGGGTCGACTTTCTTGAAGGCGTGGTACCAGGTGAGATTGGCGCTTCGCCCCTCCCGGTTGAGCCGCGACTTGTAGTCGATGAGGGCAAAGGGGTAGTCCTGCTCGCTCCCGTGCCGGAGCACCGGCTCGTAGTGGGGCACGAAGGCCAACTCACCCCGGGCCGTGTAGTTGCACACGGCGAGGATGTCGTCCACCGTTGTCTTGTGCTTCTCGGCGTGCTCGGTCAGCGCCTTCTTCAGGGTCTCGCTGTAGAGCTCGAACTTCTTCGTCTCGGTCGGGAAGTTCCCCCACTTCTTCTTGAAGGCGAAGGGCTCGGAGTTGTAGAGGCCCTTCTCCCGGAAGTCCTCCCAGCCGGCCAGCTTGTCGCCCTTGGGCGGCTTCTCGGGGTCGGGGGCCCACACGGCCTTGCTGCGCAGCTTCGTGGCGAACAGGGCGAGCTCCAGGGCATTGGCTGGGTTCTTGCCGGTCTCCGGGTCCTTGAACTCCTTGTGCAGCCAGTCGTAGAGGTTCGAAAACCCCCTGGCCTTGAGCTTCTCGCCCAGGAGCCAGACGACCTCGCACTCCGGGTCCTTCACGTCCCACATGCGCTCGATCGCCGGCTGGTGGATCGACATGTGGGCGTAGCCGTTGGCCTTGTTGCGCGAGATGCCCCACTGTTCCGAGTGGTGCAGGGCGGACGGGAGCACGATGTCGGCGAACTGGGTCATCTCCGACGCCATGGGCACGATGTGGACGAAGAAGGGCACCTGGGCCATGGCCTCGTCCCAGCGGTCGGCGCCGGTGCAGGAGAAGTTGAAGTTGTTGTAGTAGCCGATGTGCACCTTGATGTCGTAGGGGTCCTTGGCCAGGATGGCGGTGGCCACCTGGTTGGTCACCACGCCGCTGCCGGGCTTGCCGCTGGCCATGGCGGGGATGTCCTTGTACCCGCGCTGGTCGATCTTCTTTTGCTTGTTGCCGGTCTTGGCGACGTCGTCCAGGTAGTCGTCGAACTTGGGGTAGCTCGTGCTCGGCACGCTGGGCTGGGTGAAGACCCCGCCCTCGTTGTCTGTGGCGCCCAGCAGGCCGTTCAGGGCGTGCATCGCCAGGGCCGAGTAGGTACCCCGGGGTTGCATGTTCGGCCCGTACCAGATCGCCACCCGGGGGGCGAACTTCCCCATGCCCCGGGCTACCCGCAGGATCTGCTCCCGGGACACCCCGGTCACCTGGGCCGCCCACTCCGGCGTGCAGTCCTTGAGCGCCAGGTTCCACCACTTGACGAGGCCGTTGGTGTGGACCTCCCGGAAGGCCGCCTCGTCCACCGCCTGGCCCGCCTTGAAGCGGTTGGCTCCGTCGGCGAAGTCACCCACGAACTCCCTGTTCCACAACCCTTCGGCGAGCAACACGTGGGCGAAGGCGCACGCCAGGGCCCCGTCCTCGCCGGGCTTGACCGGGAGCCACTCGTGGGCCTTGGCCGCCGTGATGCTCATGCGGGGGTCGATGGCCACCACGGTGCCCCGCTCCAGGAGGCGGTGCATCTTGTGGATGGTGTTGGGGACCTGCCGGTTGGAGGAGAGGGGATCGCACGCCCACGTCACCAGGTAGTCGGTGTGCTCCAGGTCGTAGTCCAGGTAGCCCCAGAAGCCCTCGGTGTAGAACCGGCCCATCTTCTCCACCTCGGCGCAGATGGCGCTGTGGGAGATGTTGTTGGGCGAGCCGAGGATCTTCGGCACGCTGCCGTAGAGGATGGCGTTGTGGTCGGTGTAGCGGCCGCGGGTGACCATGAGCTTGTGGGTCTCGCCGCTCCGGCGCAGCTCCATGACCTTCTCGGCCACCGTGTCCATGGCCTCGTCCCAGGAGATGGGCACGAACTTGGGGTCGACGCCCCGCCCCTTCTTCGGGTTGGTGCGCTTCATCGGCACCTTGATCCGGTCCGGGTCGTAGATCTGCTGCAGGATCAGGTGGCCCCGAACGCAGCAGTACCCGTTGTTGGCCTTGCTCCGCTCGTTGCCGCGCACCTTCACCGCGCGGCCGTCCTGCACGAAGATCTGGATGGGGCACCAGGCCGTACACCCCTGGCAGGTGGACGCCACCCACTTCCCCGGGTCTTCCCCCATGGGACCCCGGTCCTCCGCCTTGGCGAAGGCGTTCAGGGCCGGAAGCCCCGCTGCCGCCGCCGCGGTCGCCGCCGCGCCCGCCTTCAGGAACTCACGTCTGCGGATCTCCATGGCCACCTCCCTGCTGGTGATGGGGTGCACAAATCGAGACGGCTGCCTGCCATGTTTCGCGAGGTCGCCGCCAGCCTACTCCTTGGTCCTTCGCTCGCAACAAGAAATCCATAAGCAAGAGCGGGGCCACCGAGGAAGGGGCTCGGGAAGGACAATTCGGTACGGGGAGTTCCCGAAAAGCGTTGCCCCATGGAAACGGTCGGGTCTGTGCGGCAAAGGGCGTGTGGGCGGGGTGTTGCTCAGAGCCAAGCGTTGCCTGCCGGCAACGGTCGGCCGGGTCAAGCCGGTGTGCTGGCTGGAGGGGCGTGACGGGGGTGGCGGACGGGCGGGCACGCTCGCTCGGCTTCGCCCCAAGCCTGCCGGGCTTCCCGGATTTCTGGGCTGAGGGCCGATCGTAGAAAGCCGGGCGTACGGTCTCCTTACGCCTGGGCCTTCTTCCAGAGGGTCTCTCGGGCGACCCCGAGGCGGCGGGCGGCGGCGGCCTTGTTGCCCCCCTCTTCTTCCACGACGGCGTCGATGAACTGGCGCTCGAAGCGCCCCACCGCCTCGCGAAGCAGGAGGCGGGTGGGCACGGCGGCGAAGAGCATGCCAGCGGCGGGCCGCTTGGCGCGGAGCTCGGCGGGGAGGTCCCGCGGGCGGATCTCGGCCCCGGGGTGGAGCACCTGGAGCCGCTCCACCAGGTTCTGGAGCTCCCGCACGTTACCGGGCCAGGGGTGGGCCAGCAGCGCCTCGACGGCCTCCGCCGAGAAGCGCACCGGATCGAGGCCGTGGCTCCGGCTGTACCGCCGCACGAAGTGCTCCAGGAGGAGCGGGATGTCGTCCGCCCTCTCCCGCAGCGGCGGCACCGAGATCGGCACCACGCTCAGGCGAAAGTAGAAGTCTTCCCGGAGGTCTCCGCTGCGCAGCAGCTCCTGGGGGTGCCGGTTCGTGGCCGCCACCAGGCGGAAGTCCACGGAAATCTCCTCCTCGCCGCCCAGCCGGCGGATGCGCCGGTCCTGGAGCGCCCGCAGGAGCTTGACCTGCATGGCGGAGGAGATCTCGCCCACCTCGTCGAGGAACAAGGTCCCCCCGGACGCCTGCTCCAGCACCCCCTTGCGGCGGCGCTCCGCGCCCGTGAAGGCCCCCTTCTCGTGGCCGAAGAGCTCCGACTCCATGAGGGTCTCGGGCACCGCGCCGCAGTTGACCTTGACCAGGGGACCCTCCTGCCGGGGGCTGTGCCGGTGGAGGAGCTCCGCCACGAGCTCCTTGCCCGTGCCGCTCTCCCCCTGGACGAGCACCGTGGCGTCGGTGGCGGCCACGGAACGGGCGGTCTCCAGGAGCCGCAGCACCTTGCGGCTGCGGCCCACGAACCCCTCTTCGGGCGCCCGGGCCCGCAGGGCCGCGAGCTCCTCTTCGGTGCGCCGGGCCCGGAAGAGCCGCTCGAGCTTCAAAAGGAGCATCTCGGTGGGGAAGGGTTTGGCCAGGTAGTCCGAAGCCCCTTCCCGCATGGCCTCCACCGCCGCCTCCACCGAGGCGTGGCCGGTCATGACCAGGGCAGAGCACCGGGGTTGCCTCTCCCGCAGGGCCCGAAACAGGCTCAGATCGTCGGCGTCGGGGAGCCGCACGTCCAGGAGCGCCGCGTCGTACTCCCGGCGGGAGGCTGTGGCGAGGGCCTCGGCGGCGGTCTCTGCGTGGGTAGTGTCGTAGGCGCTTCCCGCAAGGGCCTCCAGGAGCATGGCCGCGAAGAGGGGGTCGTCCTCCACCACCAGGATGCGGGGCCTCGAGGTCATGGGCGGCGCTCCTTTCCCTCGGGGTGCGCTGGAAGCCGGAGCACGAACCGTGCCCCGCCCCTGGGGGCGTCCTCCAGGGTGAGGCTCCCCCCGTGGACCTCGGCGATGCGTCGCGAGATGGCCAGCCCCATGCCGCTGCCCCGGCCGGGGGGCTTGGTGGTGAAAAACGGCTCAAAGATCCTCTCCCGGAGCTCGGGCGGGACGCCCGGTCCGTCGTCCTCTACTTCGAAGGAGACGCAGCCCACGTCTGCAGTCGCCGTGATCCGTACGGTGCCGCTCTCCCCGGCCGCGTCGGCAGCATTGAGGACAAGGTTCAGGAGCGCCTGCTGGACCTTGTGGCGGTCGGCCCGCACGGTGACGGCCGGGGGTGGACCCCGGACATCGAGGAGTACGGCCTTTCGCTTGAGGGCCATCTTGGCGAAGAGGGCGGCCTCCTGGAAGAGCTTCTCCAGGGGCTCGGGCTGGAGCCGCACCTCGCCGGAGCGGGAAAGGTCGAGGAGCTGAGCCACCACGGTGCGGATCCGCTCCATCCCCTGACGGGCCACCCGGAGGTAGCGCTCCCGGTCTTTCTCCGGCGCCCGCTCGGCGTGGAAGAGGGCTCCCTCCAGGGCCGCCAGGGGGTTGTTCACCTCGTGGGCCACCCCGGCCACGATCTGCCCGGCCGCCACCAGGCGCTCGTTCTCCAGCAGGTGTCGCGTCGCGCGTTCCCGTTCGGCCTCGCTGGCCCGGAGCCGCTCGAGCATCCCGCGAAAGCTGCGCTCCAGCTCGCCGATCTCGTCCCGGCGGAGTGCGGGGGCCGGGAGCTCCGGCAGGGCGCTTCCCACCGACTCCATGCGCCCCACCAGGGCCAGGAGCGGCCGGGCCAGGCCCCGGCCGAGGGCGTGGAAGACCAGCACCCCGCCCGCGAAGAACAACCCTGCGAACAGGGTGATGCGGGTCGCCAGTGCCCGAAGCTGCTCCTGGAGGGGGTGAAGCGAGATGCCGACGCGAAGGACGCCCCAGCGCTTGCCGTGGATCGCCAGGGGGTAGGCCAGGTCCCAGGCCTCCACGCCTCCCACCGCGGTCTCCTGGAGGAGGAACGCCTGGGCGGAGAGGGCCCGCTCGGTGAGGGGGTCGGCGTAGATCCGACCGTACTCGGCGAAGACGTTGTGGGCCAGTACCTTCCCGCTGGGGTCCAGCACCACGGCGTAGAGGGGTTCGAGAGCCTCCTGGGCCATGATCTCCGCTACGAAGTTGTCCAGCAGCCCTCCCTCCTCGATGACGCCGATCTCCTCGTAGAGGAGGGCGTTGATGATGGGGATGGCCATGGCGGAGACGAGGAGGCGGCCCTCCCGCTCGGTGTGCTCCCGCAGGAGAGCCCTCTCCCTGGCCCACGCGAAGCCCCCCCAGAGCAGGGCGGAGAGCACCACGAGCCCGGAGGCCAACACGGTGAACTTGGCCGTGATCCCGAACCGCGGGCTGCTCACCGGTGGCACCCCTCTCCACAGGTCTGGCCGATGGACTCCATCTCCCTAAAGATCTGGCCGTAGTCCTCGACCCGGGCCTCGGCAAAACCGTGGCGGAACTCCGGGTCCCACTCGGCGAGCTGCTCCCGGAGCGCCGGGTCGGAGGGGTCGATCCCCAGGAGCGCGTTTCGGACGGCTTCCCGCAGATCCGCCGGGGTCTCGGGACGGCATACGATGGGGACCGAGGGGACGGGGTCGGACTCGGCGAGAAACCGCAGGCCGTGCTCTTGGTACCGCTGGGCGATCACGTCCTTCACCGCCCCCGCGTCCACGTGGCCCTTGAGCACCGCCTTGGCCACCGAGTCGTGTTTCTCCAGGTTGACGTAACTGCCGAGGTCCGAGAGGGGAACGCCGCCGCGGAACAGCATCAGCCGCGGCTTGAGGTTGCCCGAGGTGGAGTGGACGTTGCCGAAGGCGAAGCTCCGTCCCTTGAGGTCCGAGAGCGCTTGGATGTCGCTGTCGCGCCGCACGACGATGATGCTCCGGTACCAGGGCTCCCCTCCGGCGTTTCGCGGTCGCACCAGGGGAACCGCCTGGAAGGAGAGGTAGGCCTCGGTGAAGGTCACGTCCCCCAGGGAGGCGAACTCCACCTCTCCCGACCGCAGCAGGGCGACCGCCTCTTCGTAAGTCTTGGCGAGCTTGAGCTCGAAGCGGTACGGGGTCACCTCGTTCAGGTAGTCCATGATGGGCTGGTAGGACTTGACCATGAGCAGGGGGTTGTACCGGGGGATCACGGTGAAGCGCACCACGGTCCCACCGCCGGGCGCCCGCTCGGCGGCTGCACCCGAGAGGGAGAGGGCGGGGAAGCCAAGCCCCATCGCCACTCCGAGCGCAGCGAGGACCCTTGCCCCACGGTGGGGTAGCTCTTTCATGTGCGTATCACCGCAAGGGGGCTCCGCCCCGGAGGGTGGACGGGCACGACCCGATCCCGAGACCCACGCCGCATGTGTCCCTCTCCAAACCCACTCCAGATCAGGTGTAACGATTCTCACGCTACGTCGCTCGCGCGGTCCAGGTCAAGGACCGGGCGAGGTGCCTGGGTCGCCCCCGAGGCGGGGGATCCTGCCGGAGAAGCGCGTCTCGGGGACAGCCCGAGGAATGCGCGTCGGCCAGTACCGTCTCCACCCTGCGCTCTGCTCGGTCACTGCCGCCCGGAGATCTCGCATTCCAGTACGGGGCATGAGCTGCCATGTTCTTGACGTGTTGGCTATGAGCGTGTTGGCCAAGTCACTACTTGCCTGCTGTACCTAACTGGAATCAATACCTTTTCTTTTGTGGATTCGATTCATATTGACAAGGACTTCCGCTTCGTAGACGCTTCTTGTGAAGTATCGGACAAGTCGGCCGTTCGCAACGATACATCAGGGGGTTGCCTTCCCCCCTCGTGCTTCCGGGAGCCCGCTGGGGCTCATCGTCGAGACGCCAACGGTCCCATGCTGCCCGCCGGTGGGGACCCGGCCGCGATCGGCGCTCCCGTCCGAGGCGGGTCCGGTTTCCCCATGACGTCCCCGACGCGGCCGGGGGAATCGACGGCCGCATCCCGTTTCCCCCGCGAGGGAGAGGAGAAAGAATCATGAACCAGGACAGGCGAAGGGTGCTCGGCATGGCAGGAGGGCTCGCGGCTGCCGGGGTCCTCGGCGCCGGCGCGCTGCGGCTGGCGGGGGCCCAGGACAAGGCCCCCACCAAGCGGCCGGAGATCAAGCTGGACAAGAAGGGCAAGGTGTACCACGAGCCCCTGCCCTACGTGGCCCTGGACCCGGAAGAAGCCCTGGAGCTTGCCTACACGAACAAGCTCCTGGGTGACTGCTTCTACGGCGTCTTCGCGACGATCGTGGAGATGCTCGCGGACAAGGTAGGCGGCCCCTACCTCACCTACCCCACCACCGTGACCCGGGTCGGCGCGGGCGGGATCGTCGGCTGGGGAGCGACCTGCGGCGCCCTTCAGGGGGCGGCCATGGCGATCTACCTGGTCTCGCCGAACGCAGCGCCGATCATCGACGAGGTGTTCAACCACTACCAGTACACGGCTCTCCCCGATGTCCCGATCAAGCGGGCGCAGATGGAGATCAAGCCCTCGAGGGCGGACTCCACCCTCTGCCACGTCTCGATCTCTCACTGGACCAAGGCGTCCGGGGCAAAGGCCTTTTCGAAGGAGCGAACCGAACGTTGCGCCCATATCGCCGCCTGCGTGACGAGGGAGACCGTGATCGCCCTCAACGCGCAACTCGCGGGCTCCTTCAAGGGTGAGTTCCCGACCCCGGAAGCAGTGACGGCGTGTCGGGCGTGCCACGACATGGGGGGGGAGATGGAAAACACCCGAGGCAAGATGAATTGCCTCACCTGCCACAGCGGACACGACGAGAAGAAGCCGAACATCTACGACGTTGCGCCCAAGAAGATCTAAGCTGCAGCGGGCTTCGGGGCGGCATTCGGATGCCGGATTCCGCCCCGGAGTCCCGGGCCGCCGCTGCCCTCGGTCCGTGGGCAACCACCCGAGCCGTCCATCTTTTCACGGCCGATCTCCCGCCCGATCTTTGACGGCAAGGTAGGCCTTGTACTCCTCGATGAGGAGGTGCTGGTATTCCCTCCGGACGACTTCGGAAGCGGGAATGTAGTTCTTGGCAGCCTTCAAGAGGTGCAGGATTTCATCGGCGGCGCTGTGGTTCGCAGGTCTTCCCAGACCATGCAGGGCCGCCATGATCTCGTTGAGACCGTTGACCGTTACTTTGGTTCCGTCCAAAAACCGCAAGCTACGCCGGCTAACTGCCGGTGGCGCGTCATCGCCTCAGGTCGTTCAGCCGATGGAGTGCAGCAGCGACGTGATGTTCATGGGATCCTTCCTCCGTTCGATTCCAGACCCAAGCCGGGTTCCGCATGCCATGGCAGTACCACGACCCGCGGATGGCTCTCGGCGACTTCCTTCAGGTACCGGGCCTCAGCTCGGCGGCGGGCCCGAAGCAGGGGATCGCGTAGTGTGAGGGGAGTCAGACTCTGGTTGACCACCCAAGCATAGGGCTCGATCCCGGCCCGGCGCAGGTCCGCCTCCAGGGCGGCGGCCTCGGGATCGACGTTGAGCGCCTCGATGCCCGAAGCGCCGGGAATTGCGCGGGGCGCGGAACCCAGTGGCGTGCCCAGCACATCTGGGCGGTTCGCACCGCGCGTGCCATGTCTTCCCGGCTCACGCCCAGCTTGAGGGCCTGGCCGCAGTGGTGCTTGAAGCACGGCTCGCAGTTGGACGCGATGGCGGCGCCGATGGCCACGAGCTCTTCCACGGCGCCGGAATAGAGCCCCGGCTCTTCCCCCGAGCTGCCCAGGATCAGGCGGTCCAACTGCTCGCAGGTGGGGTAGGAGCACCGGCTGACGATCTTCCCATCCACCAAGACCAAGGGCAGGCAGGCCTGGCCCTCCTCGGCGAGCGCCTTGCTCACCGCATAGCTTCGCGCAAACGCCCCGGGGTCCTGGGCCAGGTTGAACCGTTCGACGCGCACTCCCTGTTCTTGCAGGCGCTTGAGGTCGGCGGCGAAGCGGGCCAGCCCCGGGTCCACGCCGGGACCGCACACGCCGGTGGAACAGCACAGGGGGGGATCGAAGACCTGCAAGGTAGCCGGCATCTTGGGTACTCCTTTCGGGGGTCGGCTGGGACGGGGTGTCACGACAGGCAGTGGAACACCCCCTTGCACCACAGGCAGTCGCCGCAGGGCTCGGCGTTGAGGAAGCAGTCCTGCTCGAACTCCTCGGCCGTGACGTAGTCGCAGCACTTGGCCAGGTTGCAATCCGAGCAGAAGGGGTAGTCGTAGCGGGTCACGCCCTCCCGGAAGGCGCGGTAGGCGGGGTCTTTCCAGATGTCGAGGATGCCCCCTTCCTTCGTGTTTCCGAAGACCCGTGGGCGTACGAACTTCTCCCGCCCGTTGATGAGACACCGGTAGCCGTGCCAGAGGAAGTAGCAGGGGTGGACGTTCCCATCCCAGGATACGAACGCACCCCCCTCTTCCACGAACGCGCAGCGCCGGTCGCCGTGGGGAACCACCTCGGGCAGGCGCAGCTCCAGCCCTTCCTCCCGGGCAGCCGCCGCGGCTTCTCCGAAGACCTCCTCCACGTAGGAGATCCACGTCTCGTCTCGCTCGAGGATCTTCTGGACGTTGACGAACACGTCCCGGGCGTGGGCGTCGGCCTTCACGGCCTCGATGAAGGCGACGATGCGCTCTTCCTCCGGGGTCTTGGTGTACTTCCACAGGACCTCGAAGTAGCGCGCCAGGTCCACCCCTTCGGCCCGGGCGCGCTTGCGCCACGGCTCGAAGAACCCCACGGCCACGTCCGTGTTGGGATCGTAGGCGGCCTGCTCCACGAGGCGCTCGTCGTAGGGGAGAACCTGGGTGACCAGGGCAAAGGTCGCCCCCCGGCGGGCGGCCCACCGGACCACTTCGGGGAGCTCGGCCACGTTGTCGCGCACGGCCACGAACTCGATGCCCTTGGCGATCTGGCGGCCGGTGGCGGCCTCGGCCCGGCCAAGGGCCGCAAGGCCGCGGTCCACGGCCCCCACCTCGCCCCCTTCCCGGAGGCGTCGGAAAGTGGCCGGGGAGACCGCGTCCAGGGAGAGGCAGATCCGGTCGAGGCCCGCGTCGAGGAGGGAGAGCGCCCGGGCATCGTCGAGCAACAGCGCGTTGGACTGGAAGCCGATCCAGCCGGAGGCGGGCATGGCGCGGCGCGCGAGCCGGATGAAGCCTTCGAGCCCCGGGTGCAGGAGGGGCTCTCCGATGCCTGAGAGCACCAGGGCGTCCAATTGCGGAAAGGCGGGCTCCAGTGCCCGGAAGGTCCGAAGCGAGAGGTCGCCCTCCTCCATGCCGTGGTCGTGGGTCTGCTTCACGCACATGGCGCAGCGCAGGTTGCACCGGGTGGTCGTCTCGACGAAGAGCTTGGAGGGGTGGGGGAGGCGGGCCGGCTCGGCCTGAGCCGGTGCGGCCGCACTGGGCTGCCGTTCGAAGCGGGGAAGGGAAGGGGTGGCGTTCATGGCAACTCCGGAGGAGGAAGACCGCAGGGCGCGGCGCCCCCATGGAAACAGGTGCCGCGGACTCCGCGCCTTGACCCCGGTCAACCCCTCACCAGGAGCACCGGCGCCCGGGCCCGGCGCACCAGGCTGTAGGCCGTGCTCCCGAGGAGCATGCCGGGCAGCTCGCCCCAGCCCCGAGTCCCCATGACGACGAGGCTCACGTCCTCCTGGGCGGCCTGCTCCAGGAGGACCTTGCGGGGGTCTCCCTGGGCGATCTGCGATGCGACGCGCCTGCATCCCGCGCCCTGGAGGACCTCGGTCATGTCCCCGAGCCTGCGGGCGTCGTCCTCCGTGTAGCTCGCGGCGATCTCGGGCGCCAGGTGCTCCCAGGCCACCCGCTGGTTTACGTGGACCAGCGAGATCCGCCCGATGCGGCCGGCCAGCCCCTGGAGCACCTCGAAGGCCTTCCGTGCGGCCTCGGAGAAGTCCGTGGGGAAGAGCACGTGGTCGAGCGCCTTGGAGAAGCGAAGCGGGCAGTAGCGCCCGCCGTCCTCCGCCATGAGACTCATCCGCAGCACCAGCACCGGGCAGGGAGCGTACTCCACGATCCGCGCCGCAGTACCCCCTAAGAGCGAGCTCAGCACGGCGCCCCGGCCGTGGGAGGCGGTTACCACGAGGTCGGCTCCAGATTGGCGGGCCGCCTCCACTACCTCGTACCAGGCCACGCCCTTGGCGAGCCGGGTCTCCACCGCGTAGCCCTGTTCGCGCAGGGTCTGCGCCTGCGCTTCGAGCTCGGGGAGGTGGTCCTCGGCCAGGGCGTCGTCGAGGCCTACCGAGTGCCGCGTCTCCGCCACGTGGGCCAGGGTGACGCGCTGGGTGCCCAGGGCCTGGAGCTGGGTCGTGCACTCCAGCAGGGGGCCGGAGCCGGCCGAGAGGTCGGTGGCGATCAGGGAATGGAGAAACATGGGTTCTCCTTGCGGTGGGGGGGGCCGAAGTTCGCGGCCGAGGCCGCTCCTGCGGGGATTCCCGGGTGCTACGAGCGGACTTGGCCCCGAACCCCCGGAACGCGCCCCTACGCCCTTACGGGAATCCCCTCCGGCGTGAAGCTGGGTAGGTCGGGGCTTTCCCCCACCTCTCCACGGGGTGGAGGGGGAC
>JBFLZB010000014.1 GCA_040756475.1 Thermodesulfobacteriota bacterium | reverse complement strand
GTTTCACCCGTAGGGGCGCACAGCGTGCGCCCGCCCTCGGGCCCACCCCCAACCCTCCGGGCGCACGCTGTGCGCCCCTACGCGCCCAGACGCCGGGGTTCGCTCCCCAGCGGGTCCACCCTCACGATCCGGAAGAGAGCCAGACGAGGGGGGGCAGCGCCCGCATAGGCGCCCTCCTGTGCTCTACGACGGGACCGGTGTTTCGGGATGCTCGGACCCGGGGCGGAAGAGGAGGACCGTGCGGCCGAGCACCTGGGCGACGGCCGCGCGGGTGCCGGCGGCGAGCGCCGCCGCCACTTCGCGGCGGTCGGCACCGCAGCCCTGGGCGATGCGGACCTTCACGAGCTCGTGGGCGGCGAGGTTGGCCTCCAGGGAGTCTACAACGCCGCCGGTGACCCCTTCCTTGCCCACGGTCACCAGGGGTTCGAGGCCGTGGCCGCGGGCCCGCAGGGCCCGGGCCTGTCTGCCCGTGAGGACCGGGAGCCGGGATGGGGCCGCTTCGTCCACGGGGAACCCTTTCAGCCCTGCTGGGGCATGATGCGGATTTCCACCCGGCGGTTGAGCTGGCGCCCCTCGGGGGTGGCGTTGTCGGCCACGGGCTGGGACGGGCCGTAGCCCACGGTGGCAATGCGCCCCGGGGCGACCCCGTGCCCCACCAGGGCGTTCTTCACGGACTCCGCCCGCCGCTCGGAGAGCTTCTGGTTGTAGTCCTCGGCTCCGGTGCTGTCGGTGTGCCCTGCCACGAGCAGGGTCGTCTGGGGGTACTGGTTGAGGACCCCCGCCACCCGGGCCACCTCGGTCTGGGCCCCGGGCTTGAGGGCGGCGGAGTTCAGGTCGAAGCTCACGTCGCCCTTGAAGGTCACCGACAGCACGTCCATCTCGCGGCGGATGCTCGCGGCCTCGGACTGGGCCAGGGCTTCGCGCAGGGCCTTCTCCTGCCGGTCCATGTAGTTGCCCACCGCGGCGCCCGTGAGGCCCCCGGCCGCGGCCCCGATGGCGGCGCCGATCAGGGTGGACTTGGTGTCCTTGCCGATGGCCTGCCCCAGCCCGGCCCCCACGGCGGCCCCGGCGGCGGTGCCCACCACCGCTCCCTGGCCGGTCTTGGTCTCCATGGTGGCGCATCCCGCCATCGTGAACACGAGTGTCACCGCTGCTCCTGTGCCGATCCACCTGTTCATCTCGTTCCTCCCTGACTGAGGCCTCCCCGAAGATCTGCCATCGTAAACCTTGTCGCCCCGCTGCGCCCTATCGGTATCGGTATCGACATCGAACCCGAACCCGATACCGATACCGATTTCGGTCGGGGGTGAGCGAAAGGGGCCCATCTTGCGCCGGCGCGCCGAGGCGACGTCTCGTTTCCCACCGTCCCCGTCAGGGAAGCACCTTGCCCGGGTTCAGGATTCCCCTCGGATCGAGGCTGTGCTTGACCAGGCGCATCAGGTCGAGGCCGGCGCCGTGCTCCCGGGCCAGGAACTTGCGCTTGCCCACGCCGACCCCGTGCTCCCCGGTAGCGGTGCCGCCCAGGGCGAGGGCGGCCTCCACGATCTCGGCGTTGGCCTCGTGCACGGCATCCCGGGCGGCACCCGGCTCCCGGGGTTCCAGGATGAGACAGTGGAGGTTTCCGTCTCCTGCGTGGCCGAAAATGTACCCCGTCAGGCCCCGGCGGTCCACGGCTTCCCGGGCTCGCGCGGCAAGCTCCGGGTACCGGCTGCGGGGCACGGCCGCGTCCACGATGAGGATCGCCCGGCCGGGATGTGCCTCCCGGATGGTGTGGTAGGCCCGGTGGCGCGCGTCCCACAGGCGCGCCCGCTCGTCGGGGCCCACGCCCGCGTCGAAGGTGAGCGCCCCCTCGGCCCGGCACGCCTCCTCCACCAGGCTCACGTCGGCGGCGAGGCCGCTCGAGCTGGAGCCGTGGAACTCGAGAAAGAGGAGGGGGTGGGGCGCAAGCCCCAGCCGGCCTGCCGCCTCTACCGTGCCCACGGTCACCTCGTCGAGGAACTCGCAGGCCGCCGGCCCGAGCCCCGAAGCCATCACCGCGGTGACCGCCCGGGTGGCGGAGCCGGCGTCGGGAAAGGCGGCCAGCGCGGTCATCACCTCGGGGGGCAGGGGGGCGAGCTCCAGGGTGATGCGGGTGAAGACCCCCAGGGTGCCCTCGCTGCCCACGAAGAGCCCCGTCACGTCGTAGCCGGAAGAAGACTTGTGGGCCAGGGTGCCCACCTCGGCCCGCCGCCCGTCGGCCAGGGCCACTTCCAGGCGCTTCACGTACCGGTGGGTCGAGCCGTAGCGCACCGTGCGGATGCCCGAGGCGTTGGTGGCCACCATGCCCCCGAGGCTCGCCGAGGCCCCGGGGTCCGGCGGGAAGAAGAGCCCGGTGTGCAGGCGCTGGAGCTCGGTGTTCAGGTCGGTGTAGAGGACCCCGGGCTCGGCCACCACCAGGAAGTCCTCGGGCCGGATGTCGAGCACCCGGTTCATCCGGGCGAAGTCGAGCACGAGCCCGCCGGCCATGGGGATGGCGCCCCCTTCGACTCCCGTTCCCGCACCCCGGGCCGTCACGGGGATCTCGCGCTCGTAGGCCCACTCCAGGGCGCGGCTCACCTCGCCCGCGTCCACGGGCCAGGCCACGGCCTCGGGCCGTCGGGGCTCGTGAAAGGATTCGTCGCGGCTGTGGAGATCCAGCACGGACGCCCCCCGGGAAAGGCGCTCCCGCGGAAACACCAGCCCCAGGACGCGGAAGTCGGCATCCTTGAGGGGGCGCGACGCCGGCGCTTCGCTTCCGGTCATCCGGGTGCCCGCCGTTTGGGAGACAAGGCCAGGCATGCAAAGAAGAGCGCCGTGGCGGTGAGCACGATGGTGGCGCCCGAGGGCACGTCGAGGGCGTAGGAGAGCACGAGCCCCAGAAAGCACGACAGGTTGCCGAAGAAGACCGAGAGTACGAACAAGGCCCGGTAGTCGTAGGTGAGCTGGTAGGCGGCCGACGCCGGGGTGACGATGAGGGCGAATACCAGCATCACCCCCACGGCATTGAGGGACAGGACGATGGTCAGGCTGATCAGGAGCAGCATCACGAAGGAGAGCTTGGCGGCGGGCAGCCCCAGGGCCTCGGCCATCTCGGCGTCGAAGGACAGGAGCTGGAACTCCTTGAAGAAAAGGGCCACGGTGGCCGCCACCGCCACCGTGAGCGCGGCGATGATGAAGAGATCGGTGCGGGTGACCGAGAGGATGTTCCCGAAGAGGTAGCCATAGAGCCGCGCGTCGTAGCGCTTCATGAGCCCCACGAACAGGATGCCCAGCGCCATGGTGAGGGCGTAGAAGATGCCGATGGAGGCGTCCATCCGGATCTTTCCCGCGTGGCTCGTGGCGTGGATCGCCCCCGAGGTCCCCAGACAAAATCCCACGGCGGTGAGCAGCGGGTTCCACCCCAGGAGGAACCCCAGGGCCACCCCGCCGAAGGCGGCGTGGGAGATGCCCGCCCCGATGAAGGCAAGGCCCCGGAGCACGACGTATACCCCCACCAGGGAGCACGAGGTTCCCACCAGGAGGCTCGCCAGGAGCGCCCGCCGCACGAAGGCGAAGTCGAACATCTCAAGCACGGTGCACGTCTCCCGGGATGACGAAGGGCCGGCCGTGGGCCTCGTGCACGTGGACCGTGACGCCGTACATCTCGTCGAGCACCTCCTTGACCAGTGCTTCCCCCGGGGGGCCGTAGGCGAAGACCCGGCGGTTGACCGCGAGCACGAGGTCCAGGAAGGGGTAGACGAGGTTCACGTCGTGGGTCACCAGGAGCGTGGTGAGCCGCCGCTCCCGATGGGTGCGGTGGATGAGCTCCATTACCGAGGCCTGGCTGCGCACGTCGAGGCCCGTGGAGGGCTCGTCGAGCAGCAGGATCCGGGGATCCCGCACCAGGGCCCGGGCGATGAAGACCCGCTGGAGCTGGCCCCCCGAGAGGTGGCCGATCGGGCGGCGGGCCAGGTCGGCGACCCCCACCGACGCCAGGGCCTCCAGGGACTTCTCCCGTTCCGCCCGGCCGGGCCGGCGCAGGAGGCCCAGCCGGGGGTAGAGCCCCATGAGGACCACGTCGAGAACCTTCGCGGGGAAGAAGCGGTCCACCCGCCCCCCCTGGGGCACGTACCCGATGTCGAGGCGCACCTTGCGCAGCTGGTGGCAGCACAGGTCTCCCACGTGGATGCGGCCCCGGCTGGGGGCGAGGATGCCCAGCACGCCCTTGAGCAGCGACGTCTTGCCCGACCCGTTGGGGCCGATGACCCCCAGGAAGGCGCCCTCGGGCACGTCGAGGGAGACGTCGGCCAGGGCGGGCGTCGCCCCGTAGGAGAGGGTCACCCCTTCGAACCGGATGGCGGTGGGCGCCCCGAAGGGCAGGGGCTTCACCGGGAGGACTCCTGGAGCGCCTGGATCAGGGTGCGGGCGTTGGTCTCGAAGAGCCCCAGGTAGTCCGGCGCCGGGCCCGTGCCCAGGAGGGTCGAGAGGGTTACGACCCGGATTCCGGTCTCCTGGGCCAGGAGGTCCGGGATCTTGGAGGAGAGCTGGGGCTCGGTGACCAGTACCCGGATCTGCTCCTCCCGAATGCGCGAGATCAGGGAGGCCAGGGCCTTGGCCGAGGGCTCCTGGCCGGGCACCCGGGTAACCGCCCCTACCTCCTCGAGGCCGAGACTGCGGGCAAAGTAGGGCCAGGAGGCGTGGTACGAGAGAAAGCGGCGGTCCTCCAGGGTCTGCACTTCCTCCCGGAAGCCCGCCAGCGCAGCCTCAAGGCGCAGCAGGTACGCGCTGAGCCCCTTCTGGTACGCGTCCTGGGCGACGGGGTCGGCCACTTCCAGGGCCCGGGCGATATTGCGGCACATGAGGGCGGCGTTGGCCGGATCGAGCCACACGTGGGGGTTGCCTTGGGGATGCCCGTGGTCGTGCCCACGGCGGTGCCCGTGGTCCTTTTCGTCTTCGTGCCCGGCCTCCTCGTCCCCCAGGACCTTCACCCCCCGGGAGGCTTCCACCACCAGGAGCTCGCTGTTTCGGGCGTTCTCCAGGAGCCCGTCGAGCCACTCCTCGAGGCCGAGCCCCACCTTTACCAACACC
Source organism: Thermodesulfobacteriota bacterium (assembly GCA_040756475.1). Classification (NCBI taxonomy): domain Bacteria; kingdom Pseudomonadati; phylum Thermodesulfobacteriota; species Thermodesulfobacteriota bacterium. The sequence goes on along the minus strand of JBFLZB010000014.1, from coordinate 38,963 downwards.
CGGGCGCCTGCCAGGGCCTTCACGTCGCCCACCCGGGGCTCGTAGGTGTGGGGGTCTTCGAACCCCTGGAGGAGGCTTCGCACGTCCACCTGGGAGCCTCCAATCTGTCGCACCCAGTCCGCCAGGTCGGGCAGGGTGGTGACGACCCGTACCGCGTTGGATGCCAACGCCGAAGCCGGGACCAGGAGACACCACAGGAAGATGAGCGCGCGCCACATGGCAACCCCCTCGCTTTGCCCGAAATCACAAGGTTTCACGGATTCTAGGGGAGCCCCGCGGGAGCGTCAAGGCGGGGGGCTCCCCACGATCCACCGCCAAATCTTGGGGGCGGGGTCCGGGAGTCCTGGAGCGCAGCCCCATGCCGCCTCGACCGATCCGCGGCAGCGAGGCCGAAACCGGTGAGGCTCGGCGCGCTGGATCCCTCGGCTACGCGGCCTCCGAACATCGCGGATTACGGGGCGGAGCGCAAGGGCTCCCGGGCCCCGCCGGGAGCCCGGCCGAGAACGGCCCACGATCAATTGCGCAGCCCCTGGAGGGGGGCCGGGATGCGGCCGCCGCGGCGGATGAAGGCGGCGCAGGGGGTGGGATTGACGGGCATGACCGGCGCCTCCCCCAGCAGGCCCCCGAAGTGCACCCGGTCCCCGGCGCGCTTGCCCGGCGCGGGGATGATTCGCACCGCGGTGGTCTTTGCGTTGGCGACCCCGATGGCCATTTCGTCGGCGAGGATGGCGGCCAGGGTCTCGGGCGGGGTGTCGCCCGGCACCGCCACCATGTCGAGGCCCACGGAGCACACGCTGGTGAGGGCTTCGAGCTTCTCCAGGGTCAGGGCCCCCTCGGCGGCGGCCCGGATCATGGAAGCATCCTCGCTCACCGGGATGAAGGCCCCCGAGAGGCCGCCCACCGAGGAGGAGGCGAACGCCCCGCCCTTCTTCACCGCGTCGTTGAGGAGCATGAGGGCCGCGGTGGAGCCCGGCGCCCCGGGCCGGGCCAGCCCCATGGCCTCCAGGATCTGGCCCACGCTGTCCCCCTCGGCCGGCGTGGGCGCCAGCGAAAGATCCAGGATGCCGAACTCCACCCCCAGCCGGCGGGCCATCTGGCGCCCCACGAGCTCGCCCATGCGGGTGATCTTGAAGGCGGTCTTCTTGATGGCCTCGGCCACCTGGCCGAGGTCCGCGTCACCCGGCAGCGCCTCCAGCGCCCGGCGCACCGCCCCGGGGCCGCTCACCCCCACGAGGATCGCCGACTCGGGCTCTCCCGGCCCGTAGAACGCCCCGGCCATGAAGGGGTTGTCCTCCACGGCGTTGGCGAAGACCACGAGCTTGGCGCACCCGATGCCGTCACGGTCGGCCGTGCGGGCTGCGGTTTCCTTCAGGATCTCCCCCAGCTTCCGGCAGGCGTCCAGATTGATGCCCGCCCGGGTGGAAGCCACGACCACGGAGGCGCACAGGCGCTCGGTTGTCGAGAGGGCCTGGGGAATGGCCGCCAGCAGCGCCCGGTCCACCGCCGTCGCCCCCTTGGGCACCAGGGCCGTGAAGCCCCCGACGAAGTTCACCCCCACCTCGGCCGCCGCCGCGTCCACCTGCCGGGCCGCCTCCAAGAACGCCTCCTTCTCGGCAGAGGGCACCACCAGGGCCAGGGGCGTCAGGCTCACCCGGGTGTTCACGATAGGGATGCCGTAGGTGCTCTCGATCTCCCGGGCCACCGGGGCGAGCCTCTCCGCCCGGCGCAGGATCTTCTCCCGGATCTTGCGCCCGCAGGCCCTCGAGTCCGGGTCGGAGCAGTCCCACAGGGAGACCCCCAGGGTGACGGTACGGATGTCGAGGTTGTCGTCGGCGATCATCCCGACGGTTTCGAGGATCTCTTCGCTGGTAAACTTCATGGGGCTCCTGTGCGCGGGGAACCAGGCAGACGGGAGAGGCGGTTTGCCACCATGGCGTGCATGTCCCAGCTCCCGCCGACGCGGTCACAAACCCAGAGAAGTTCTCGGCCTTTCTTTGCGCTCCTTGTGTTCTTTCGCGGCCTCAGAGGTTGTGGTCTTGATCTCCCTTCGTGGCCATCCGGAGACGTTGCCCTCGTTTCGTCCTACTGCGCCGGCAGGGGCCACAGGCCCCGCTGCTCCAGAACCCGGCGCAGGGCCTTGAGGCCCTGGTTCATGGCGGGAACGCCTCCGTAGACCGCGGTCTGGAAGACGACCTCGGCCAGCTCCCGGGGCTTCACCCCCACGTTGAGGGCCGCCTGGAGGTGGAGCTCGAGCTCCTCGGTGCGTTCGAGCACGGTCAGCGCCGCGACCGTGACCATCTGGCGCACGGGATGGGGGATGACCTCCCGAGCGTACATCTGCCCCGTGATGAAGACGGAGAGGTCCCGGGCGAGTCCCTTGTCGAAGGAGCGCCACAGCTCGTAGGGGCGCTCGCCCGTTACCCCTTCGAAGTAGAGCCTGGCGGTGTCGGCCGTCTTTTTCGTCAGCTCGTCGGACATGGAAGATCCTTTGCGGGTTGCTGGTTGCACTTTGCAAGTTGCGGGTTGCGTGTTGGGGCTGTCGACCGATCCGACGGATTCGACCGATCGGTCCGATCCGGCTCGTCACCCGTCACGCACCCGTCCCTCGGCTCCCAGCGGTAGCGAGACGGTGAAGCGGGTGCCTTCGCCGGGCTGGCTGGCAACGGCGACCCGGCCGCCGCACAGATCCGCGAGGCGCCTCACGATGTGGAGGCCCAGGCCGGAGCCGGGGGACCCGCGGCTAGCCGAGCCTCGGAAGAAGCGCTCGAAGACGCGCCCGAGCTCCGCCTCGGGGATGCCGGGTCCCGTGTCTTCCACTTCGAGGCGCAGCTCCCCGGGGTCGTGGAGGGCCCGCACCGTGACGCGGCCACCCGGCGGGGTGAACTTGAGGGCGTTGGAGAGGAGGTTCTCGAGGATGTGCCGTACCGCGGTACCGTCGGCCACGTGCAGACCCCGCGCTTCGCCTGCGTTCACCTCCACGCGGACGTTCCGGGCCGCGGCTTCGGCTTGGAAGGCGCAGACCGCCGCATCCAGGGAGGCCCCGACGGTGCCGAGCTCCGCAGACCAGGCTCCCTCGGCGTCGAGCCGTTCGGCCAGGAGGAACTGATCCATGAGGTGGCGAACCCGGCGGCTCGCTTCCACGATGCGCCCCAGGGCCTCCGCCTGCTCGGCGCTGGGTTCTCCGTAGGCACCCGAGGCCATGGCGGTGGCGAACCCCTGGATCACGGTCAGGGGGTTCTTCACGTCGTGGCTGACCATGTGGAGGAACTCGCTGCGCAGCGCCTCGAGGCGCTTGCGGGCGGTGACGTCGCGAATCGAGGCCTGGAACGTGTCCTGCACTGTGGAATGGCGCGAGACGTGGACCTCGGCCCAGCGCTCTTCCCCCGTGGCGTGGAGGTAGCGCACTTCATACTCGGTGGGGGCCTCGCGCCCCGCGAGCCGGTCTTCGAAGTACCGCTTGAGCCGCCCCACCTCCTCCGGGGCGATCACCTCCGAGAAGTGCAGGCTCTCCACCAGGTCGCGGCTGTACCCCGACATCTCCTCCGCCTGGCGGTTGAGCACCCGGATGCGGCCCTCCCGGTCGATGCCGAAGAGGGCGTCGGTAGCCTTGTCGTAGAGCTCGGCGTAGCGGCGCTCCAGGGCCACCAGGCTCGTCACGTCGCGCACCATCCCGAGCACCCCGAGGGGCGCGCCGTCCTCCCCCTCGAGCCGGTGCACGGCGTACTGAAAGAAGAAGGTCTCGCCGCCGATGGCGGTGGGCCGCTCTTCCAGGAAGGGCTCGCCGGTGGCCACCACCCGGCGGATCACCTCCAGGTGCTCGGCCGCGTGCTCCGCAGGGAAGATCTCGGCCACCGACCGGCCCAGGATGTGTTCGGCGGGCCGGCCCAGGTAGCGGGCTGCGGCGCGGTTGATGTCGAGAAACGTACCGGCGGGATCGAGCACGAAGACCGGGTCCGAAGCCTGGTCGAAGAGGTGTGCTCCCAGGGCGTTTCGCAGTTTGTGCGGCATCTCGATGCTCCTCCCCAGCTCTCGAAGGTCCTAGAACCCCGGAACCTGCTCCCCCTCCGGATAGCTTACGGCGTAGCCGAAGAGGATACGGACTTTCTCGTCCGGCGGGTAGGTGCGGCGCCACACCACCACGCCCCGCAGCCCCTCGGGGTCGCGCTCGGTGGGTGGGGTGGAGTCGGGGAGGAGCTCCACCTGGATGCGCTCGTCCTGGGGGACCGGGAGCTGATCCCACACGGCCACGTCCAGGGGGCGGCCGTGGTGGTTGGTCACCTCGATGCGGTAGCGCCGCTCCTCCCTGCGGCGCTTCTCGAAGATCCCCTTGCGCGACCGCTCCCCCGTGTCGAAGGCGTAGGCGATCCGCACCCGGTCGTCTGCGCCGAAGGAGAGCTCCACCTCCTCCCCGGGCCGGGTCAGCGGCAGGGCCACCTTCCCGATGTAGGCGTCTCCCCGAAAGAGGGACACCTGGCCGGGCAGGAGCGCCGCTTCCCCCTCGAAGGTCGCCTTGGCCAGGAGGTAGCCGAGGGGCTCTGCCTTGGGCACGGCCCGCACCGAGATGCGGGCAGGCAGGGCCCGGCTGCCCACCGCGAACTGGTGGGGCTGGCTGTCGGCGGGCACGCTGGCGGGCCCCGGGATGCGGTAGGCGGCGGCGAACTCACCGGCCACCACCTCCGCCTGGGCCCGCTCGGCGCGCAAAGGCGCTGGCGCGGCGGCGGGTGCGGCAAGGGTATCCATCTCCAGGCGCGCGGCGCCCTCGGCAAGCGTGGGCGCGGCCTTGGCACGGGCCAGGGGGCGCACCTGGAGGATGTCGATGTACCAGGGAGGAAGCTCGGGCACCTGGGCCCCCAGGGCGGGCCGGGCGGTGGAGAGGGTCAGGGCCACCCCGGTCCAGTCCTCCCCGGTGCTCTGGCGCACCTGGGCGAGCTGGGCGAGGTGCACCACGCCCTCCTCCGTGGCCAGGCGCGCGTCGTAGGCGGGCCACCAGGCCGCGCCCCCGACCTGGTAGGAGAGGGAGAGGGTGGCCCGGCCGGGGCGCGGGGCGCTCAGGTTGACCCGGGCGCGGACTTCCTCCCGGCGGTCCGTGGCCACCTGGTCGAGCTCCTGCTGTACCTTGCGGATCTTCTCGGCGACTTCCCGCTGGCGCCCCTCGGCCTCCTGGATCGCGGCGTAGGTCTCGGCCGCGCCGGAGCCCACGGCGGTCCAGGCCTCTTTCCAGGAGCCGGGCTCCGCGCGGCCGTGGAGGAGCTCCGCGTCGAGGCGCTCGGGGAGCTTCTTGCCCAGGGCCTGGATGAAGGCGAGCTGGGTCTGGAGGGCCCGCGTCCGGTCGGCCCAGGCGCGCTCTTCGTCCCTGAGGCCTTGCAGTTCGGCGGCGAGGGTCCGCTCCCGGTCCCCCACGAGCTCCTCGGCGAAGACCCGGCGGCTCTCCAGGGAGCCGATCACCAGGGGGACGTCGGCTGCGCCCTCCACCCGCAGGGAGTCCTCCAGGAGCCCGGCCGGAAGGCCCGGAACCGTCACGACCGAGTCCCCCTCCGGCACGTCCACCTCCACCGTCCGGGTCACCAGGGCACGGTCGGGAAAGACCGTGACCGCGGTGATGCGACCGGGGGCCGAGAGGTCGGCGGCATAGGCCTGGGCCGCCCCCAGCAGGAGCCCTACCGCTGCGGCGATTGCCACCTTTGCGCTTGTGTGCACCGGGAGCCTCCTTTGCGTTCTGGTGGACGATGGGACCTATGGGACGTAGGGGACCTATGGGAGGCGTTGGGATCTCGGACCAGGCGCCCCTTACCTCTCCTCCACCCGGGCTGCCGCCTCCCGCGGCTCGCCGTCGCGCAGGTAGCGCACCCGTACCTCGTCGCCGGGGGCCAGGACCTTGAGCGCCCGGGAGTAGTCGGAGAGGGACCCCACGGGGGTCTCCCCCAGGACCAGGATCACGTCGCCGGGGCGCAGGCCCGCCCGCTCCACGGGGGAGCCCGGGGCCACGTCGGAGAGCCGCACTCCCGGTCCCTCGTGTACGAAATCGGGAACGGTGCCCAGGTAGACCTTGCGCCGGCCCTCGGCTTCCCCGAGGGAGCCCCCCGCGCCCCCAACCCCGGGCAGGGTGCTCGTGAGCGGGTCGGCGCGCCCGGCCAGATATTCCAGCACCTCTTTGACGACGGAGGCAACCCGGACCAGGCCGTCCCCGTCGACCCGGTCCGGGGTGTCGGTGGGCCGGTGGTAGTCCAGGTGGGGGCCCGTGAAGAGCTGCACGGCGGGGATGCCCGCTTCGTGAAAGCTCACCTGGTCACTCCCCCCCGGATCCCGGCTCACCACCTCCAGGGGCACGCCGGTGACGAAGCCCGCGCCGTTGAAGATGTGGACCCACTCCCGGGCGGTGCCGGCCCCCAGCACCAGGAGCTTCCCCGAGCCCAGGCGCCCCACGGTATCCAGGTTGACCATGGCCGTGGCCCGGGAGGCCGGGTGCGGGCCCTCGGCCGCCACGTAGTGGCGGGAGCCCAGGCGGCCCGCCTCCTCCCCCGCGAAGGCGGCGAAGACCACGGTGCGCTCGGGGCGCCAGGCCCCGTCCGAACCGGGCCCCAGGGCCCCGGCGAGCTCCAGGAGCACCGCCACCCCGCTGGCGTTGTCGTCCGCCCCGGGGTGGACCCGGCCGCGGTCTTCGGCCCGGCCCGGCGGCCAGCCCCGGCCCAGGTGGTCGTAGTGGGCCCCGAGCACCACGCTCTGGCCGGACCACTCGGCCCGGGTGCCCGGCAGGACCCCGATGACGTTGCGCAGCGCTGCCTCCCCTTCGGGGTCTCCTCCCCGGGCCCGGAAGGACTGGAAGTAGGACCCCCCGTCGCCTCCGGGGGCGAGCCCCGCGGCGCGGAACCGCTCCGCGATGAGCTGGGCGGCCTGCTCCAGGCCGGGGCTCCCGAAGCCCCGGCCCTCCAGGGCCGGGCCGGCCAGGGCCCGGACGGTCTCGCCCATCCGCTCGGCGGAAAAGGCCGGGGGAAGCCGGGCCAGGGGCTCCCGGGGGGGCAGGGAGCCCGCCTCCGGGAGGGGTCCGGGCAGCAGCGCCCCGGTGAGGGGGGAGCCCACCACGGGCCAGCGGCCCTTGTGGGTGTTGTCGGGCTCGTCGCCCTCGAAGGCCAGGTAGCTGTACTTGTGGTAGTGGGGCAGCTTGCGCCCCAGCCCCGGGATGGCCGCGGGGTTTTCGGTAGCCACCAGGCTCACCGTGAGGGATGGGTCCCCGGGGTGGCGCGCCGTGAGGACGACCGAGCCTTGCCCCCGTTCGACCTCGGCGCCGGGCCAGACGGCGCCGCCGGAGCCCACGGTGGCGCCGTAGGGGCGCAGGGCCTCGGCCAGGGCGGGGAGGTGGCGGTTTTCCCAGCCCAGGAGCCACACCGCCCGGTCCGGGGGAAGGGACGCCACGTCCCGGTCCTCGGCGATTTCCCACTGCCCCGCCTGGGACCGCGCCCATCCCCGGGCGAGCTCCCGGTAGGCAGCCAGCAGCGCGGGCGGGCCGGCCGACGGCAGGAGTGCGAGCACCCTCTCGGCCCCGAACCCGCCGCTCAGGGCCGGGGGGAGCTCGGCCGGGTCCAGGCGCCGGAAGAGGTCGAACTCCGGGTCCACGTCGATCCGCAGCGGCCGGGCGGGGAGCGGGATCTCGGCGATCCCGTGCTTGTCGTGGGCCTCCACCACGGTCCTGTGGACCTCGGTCCGTCCCTCCAGGGTCACGGCCACCGGTACCCGGAGCCGATAGGGGGGGGCCTCCTGGATCTGGTCGAGCCGGAGGCGAAGCGTCCACCCGGCATCTGCGGGTGTGGGTGCGGGCGCGGGCTCCGCGGTGGACTCCCCCAGGGCGAGCACCGGCGCCCCGGCCCGGTCCACCCACTGGGCAAACTCGTCCCGGAGGTCCCTGCCCGACGCCACCTCCAGCGCCAGGCGCAGGTCGTCGAAGGTGGCCGCCCGGAACTTGTTCCCGCTGTAGAAACCCCGCAGCCCCCGGACGAAGGCCTCGTCCCCGAGCTGCCGTCGGAGCATGTGGTAGAACAGGAGGCTCTTGCCGTACCCCACCGCCTCGCTGGCCGAGCTGTGGCGGCCCCGGAACTCCCGCAGGGGAAAATCCCGCTCCCGGGCGGCGTAGTCGGCATACTTCTGGAGGGTGGACTGGCGATACTCGGCCCCCTGGCCGCGCCCCTCCTGCACCAGGTGGTCCGCCAGGTAGGCCGTGAGCCCCTCGCTCCAGTTGCCCGAGGCGTAGTCCACGTACACCCCGTTGCCCCACCAGTTGTGGAGGATCTCGTGGGGGTACGAGGAGTGGAGGATGAAGGGGAACCGGATGATCCGGGAGCCCAGCAAGGTGAAGGAGGGCATGCCGTAGCCCGTGTCCCAGAAGTTCTCCACCAGGGCGAACTTGGCGTAGGGGTAAGGGCCCAACAGCCGGGAGTACATGGCCAGGTACTGGCCGCCCACCTCCAGGTACCGGGCCGCCAGGGCCGGGTCGGGGGCCCGGAGGAAGACCTGGACCTCCACCGGCCCGGCGGTGCGGGAGGTTTCGGTAAAGGGTCCGGCGATCAGGTAGATCTCGTCCTGGGGAGCTTCTTCCTCCCAGCGCACCCGGGTGCCGTCGGGGCGGCGCTCGTGGAGGGTTCGCCGGCCCTGGCTCACCGCGTCCCACCCCGGGGGCAGGCGAACCTCGAGGGAAAAGGTGACGAGCTCCGAGCCCACCTGGGGCACCCAGAGGGTGGCTCCCGAGAGGAACGCGCCCTCTTCGGCCACCAGCCCCGAGGTCTGTCGAAACCCCCGGGCGTAATCCTTCTCTTCCGAGAGGGGGTCGTGGATCTTCCCCTCGTAGCGCAGGCCGAAGGTGCGCACCCCGGGGGGAAGGCGGACCCGGTAGGCGGAGCCTGCCCCCACCGGACCGGCAGCGGGCTCCAGCGCCGCCCCGGGGGTCGTGACGGCCACCGCCAGGGCCGGATGGAGGCGAAACACCACAGAACCCCCCTCCGATGCAACCAGGGCCTCGGGGATGGTGACCGTCGCCTCCGCTCGGAGGCGTTGGGCGGCGGGGTCGAGGTCCACGGCCAGCGCGTGGTGCACGGTTGCGGCGGCGCCGGCCGGCGCGGCCCACATCAGGGCCGCCAGGAAAGGGAGTAGGGAAGCCCTTGGCATGGATGCCTCTCGGAGCAAGGGAATCTGCCGCGCCTCAGGCGCCGGAGCGCAGCGCGCGGGCGACGGCGTCGAGAAACTCTTCGGCGGAGAACGGCTTGACGAGGGTCGGGCCGCAGGGAGCCAGGGCCTTGGCCAGGTCCTCCCGGCCCGACACCACGAGCACGGGCACCTCGGGGGTCAGCCCGCGGAGCACGCGGTACACCTGCTCGCCCCTGAGCTCGGGCAGGACGAGGTCGAGAATGACCAGGCCGAAGGCGCCGCGCCGCTCTCGCATCCGTTCCAGCGCCTCGACGCCGGTGGCGGCCTGTACCGTGATGTAGCCCTGTGCCTCCAGGGTCAGGGTCATGAGCCGGGCGACCCCTTCCTCGTCCTCCACCACCAGGAGGGGAGCCGTGGTGAGGGGGTGGGAGCGGCTCTTCGGGCTCTCGCCGCCCCGGTCCCCGCTCCACGCCGGCAGGCGCACCGTGAAGGTGCTCCCCCGGCCGGGGGCCGAGTCCACCCGTATGTCGCCGCCCCAGCCCTGCACCGCCGCCCGGGCCGTGGAGAGCCCCAGGCCCATGCCCTTCCCGATGGCCTTGGTGGTGACGAAGGGTTCGAACAGCCGGTCGCGCAGGTGCTCGGGGATACCGGGGCCCGAGTCGGCGACCTCCAGGTGCACCCACTCCTCGCCACTCTTCTCCTGGCGCCGGCGGGCGCGCATCCGGAGCAGGCCCCCCGCGGGCATGGCATCTCGGGCGTTGAGGGCCAGGCTGAGGAGCACCGCGGTGACCCCGGCGCGGTCTGCCCGCACGGCGGGGAGCCCTTCTTCCGATTCCACCTCCAGCCGGATGTCCCGGGGCAGGGTGCGCTCGAGGAGCTGGCGCACTTCCCCCACCTGACGGCTCACGTCGAGCGCCTCTTCCTGCCCCGGGGGGCGCCGCGCCACCGTGAGGAGCTGCCGCGTCAGCTCGCCCCCCCGCTTGCACAGGGTCTCGATGCGGCCGAGCTCCGCCGCGGCCGACCCCTCCCAGCCCCCTTCCATGCGCGCCACGTACACCGACCCCAGGATGCTTCCCAGGATGTTGTTGAAGTCGTGGGCGACGCCCCCCGCCAGGCGCCCCACCGCCTCCAGGGCGTGGCTGCGGTGGAGCTCCCGCTCCAGGGCCGCCCTCGCCTCCTCCGCGGCCCGGCGCTGGGAGACGTCCTGGCACAGACCCAGGATGCGCGGCCCCTGGGCGGTCTCGAGGGCGCTGGCGTTGATCTCGAGCGGCGTCGGCCGGCCCTGGGCGTCCACGTAGTCCACCGAGAAGTTGCGCAGCTTCCCCTGGGACAGGCACTCGGCGATGGCGGCGGCGTTTCGCTCCCGGTCGTGGGGCGCGGTCCACTCCAGGGCGCTGCGGCCCCGGATCTCGCCGAGGGACCGGTGACCCGCAAGCCGCACGTACTCGGCGTTGGCGTCGAGGATGCGTCCGTCCAGGTCGGCGATGACGAAGCCCGTGCCCGTGGTCTCCAGGAGGGTCCGGTACTTTCGCTCGCTCTCCCGCAAGGCCTCTTCTGCTCGCCGGCGCTCGGTGATGTCCTGGATCTGGCTCACCGTGTGCAGGGGGGCCCCCGCGACGTCTCGAACCAGGGTGACGACCACCGAGCCCCAGCGGGTCTCCCCGCCCCGGGTGAGATACCGCTTCTCGAACCGGTAACTGCCGAGCTCTCCCCCGAGCAGGCGCTCCAGGTGCTCTCGGCTGGCCTCCCGGTCTTCCGGGTGGGTCACGTCGAGCACCGAGACGCCGTCGAGCGCGTCCTCGCAGTATCCCAGCATCTCGCACAGGGCGCGGTTGACCTGGAGGAACCGTCCGTCGGGTGCGCACATCGCCATGCCGATGCCGGCCTCCCGAAACGCGTTCTGGTAGCGCTGCTCGCTCACCCGCAGGGAGGCCTCGGCCCCCTTGCGCGCGGTGATGTCGCGCACACTGGCCACCACCCGCGGCCTGCCCCCCACGTCCACGCGACGCAGGCTGACCTCGGCCCAGAAGCGCCGGCCGTCCCTGTGGCGGGCTACCCACTCGAAGCGTTGCGGCCCGACTTCCGCCGCCCGGCGCACCCAGCCTGCCGCGTCCTCCTGGGTGCAGGGGGGCGCCCCGCTGCTCAGGTCGGCCATGGCGAGGGTGCGAAGCTCCTCCCGCGACCACCCGTAGAGCTCGCACGCAGCTCGGTTCGCTTCGAGGATGTCGCCGGTGGCGGCGTCGTGGACGAAGATGGGGTCGTTCACGGCGTCGAGCACCGCGCGCCACTCCCGGGCATCGAGGGCCGGGAGGGCCTCGCAGCGGGTGCGACGGGGCGCTCTGGCGCAGGGCTGGCGCGTCACGGTGTACCCCAGGGTCGGGTCGGGAGGCTGCTGAAAAAGCAGCCTGCACGCGCTTCATGGTAACAGAAAAGGCCCGGGGTCGCCGGGCCCTTTCGGGAACGCCTGCGCGGGCCTCACAGGCCGGGAGGCGGCGTGAAGACCCGCTGGCCGGCCTCCTGGTCCAGGAGGAGGATTCCCCGGCCGTCTCCCTTCACCATCTTGAGCTTCTTGACGTAGCCCGTGGCGCTCGCCTCCTCTTCCACCTGCTCGGTGACGAACCACTGGAGGAAGATCTGGGCCGCGTGGTTGCTCTCCTTGCGGGCGAGATCCATGAGGTCGTTGATCCGCGAGGTCACGAACTGCTCGTGCTTCAGGGCCGCCTCGAAGGCCTCCAGGGGCGAGTTGTACTCGGCCTTCACGGCGTCGAGCGGCCGCAGCTCGGCCTTGCCGCCCGCCTCGTTGATGAAGTTGAAGAACTTCTCCCCGTGGGAGAGCTCCTCCAGGGTCTGGACCTTGAACCAGGTGGCGAACCCCTTGAGCTCCTCGCCCTCGAAGTACGCCTGCATCCCTTTGTAGAGATAGCCCGAGTAGAACTCGTTCTTCATCTGCTCGTTCAGGGCGTCTTGCAGCTTCTTGCTCAGCATGGGGTCCTCCTGTGCGTCCCGGTGGGGGCCCGGTGAGGGCCGCGTGGGCGACGAATCTAACACCGAATCTCGGCACGTCCAGGGCAGGCGCCGGTTGGCGGTTGCCTGTTGCACGTTGTCCGTTGGGGCCCGTCACCCGCTCGTCCGAAACCGGGAGGAGAGCCTTGTCTTCCAATCCTCGGCGCCAGGGCGGGGCTGGGACCGTTCCCTCCTCGGCTCTTGGCGCCCGGCCCCCGGGCTCTTGAGCGAGAGGGAGATGCGCTTTCGCTCCAGGTCCACGGCGAGGACGCGCGCCTGCACCCGCTGCCCCACGCTCACCACCTCGGCCGGGTCCTTCACGAACCGGTCGGCAAGCTCCGAGACGTGGACCAGACCGTCCTCGTGCACCCCCACGTCCACGAACGCCCCGAAGTGGGTCACGTTGGTGACGACGCCCGGGAGCACCATGCCCTCCGAGAGGTCGCCCATCTCCTGCACCCGCTCGTCGAAGCGCACCGGGGCGAACTCCCGCCGGGGGTCGCGCCCGGGCTTCTTGAGCTCCTCCAGGATGTCGCGCACGGTGGGCAGGCCCAGGTTTCCCGCCACGTACCGGGCCGGGTCCAGGCGTTGCGCCAGGTCCGCATGGCCCACCAGGGCCGAGACCGCCACCCCCAGGTCCCGAGCCATCTGCTCCACCACCGGGTAGCGCTCGGGATGCACGGCCGAGGCGTCGAGGGGGTTCTCGCCCCCCGGAATCCGAAGAAACCCGGCGGCCTGCTCGAAGGCCCTGGGTCCCAGGCGGGGTACCTCCTTCAGGTCGCGACGGGTCCGAAAGGCCCCCCGCTCCTGGCGGTACGCCACGATGTTCCTCGCCAGGCCCTCCCCCACCCCGGCCACGTGGCGCAGGAGGGAGGGGCTGGCGGTGTTGACGTCTACTCCCACGGCGTTCACGCAGGACTCCACCACCCGGTCCAGGGCCCTGCGCAGCCGGGGCTGGCTCACGTCGTGCTGGTACTGCCCCACCCCGATGGACTTGGGGTCGATCTTCACGAGCTCGGCCAGGGGGTCCTGGAACCGGCGTCCGATGCTTACCGCGCCGCGCACCGAGACGTCGAGCTCCGGCAGCTCCTCTCGCGCCACCTCCGAGGCCGAGTACACGCTCGCCCCCGCCTCGGAGACGGTGAGGCAGCGGCAGCCCCACTCCGGGTGCTCCACGAGGAGTGCGGCCACCAGGGCCTCGGTCTCCCGGCCCGCGGTGCCGTTGCCCACCACGGCGAAGGCGGGCCGGTGGCGGCCGATGAGGTCTGCGAGCACGGCGCGCGCCTCCTGTGCTCGGCCTTGGGGGGGATGGGGGTAGATGGGGCGCCACTCCAGCAGGTCCCCGAGCTCGGAGAGGATCACCACCTTGCAGCCGGTACGAAAGCCCGGGTCGATGGCGAGCACGGGCTCTCGCCCGGCCGGGCTCTCCAGGAGCAGGTGGCGCAGGTTCTGGGCGAAGACCTCGATGGCGGCCTCGTCGGCCCGTTCCTTGAGCTCCACCCGCACGTCGATCTCGATGGAGGGGGCGAGCAGGCGCCGGTAGGCGTCTCCCACCGCGGCCAGGAGGTAGTCGCGCCAGACCGAGCGGGGGTTGATGACGGTGCGGCGCGCCAGGCGGCCGAGGATCTCCTCTTCGGGGGCATCGATCCAGACCCGGAGCACCCCCTCCTCCTCGCCCCGGCGCACGGCCAGGACCCGGTGGGAAGGCACCGTGGCCGCGGCTTCGCCGAAGTCGTAGTAGGCCTCGAACTTGGTGCGCTCGCCGACCTTCTCGGGCAGGACCGCGCTGCGCAGCCGTCCCTTCGAGGCGGTCAGCGCGCGCGCCTCGGCTCGGGCCGCGGGATCGTGGGCCACGGTCTCGGCCACGATGTAGGCAGCTTCGGCGAGGCAGTCCTCGGGAGTTTCCAGGCCGGCCTCCCGGTTTACGAACGGTGCGGCGAGCTCCGGCAGGGCTCCCGCCACGTCCTCCTGAGCCAGGGCCCGGAGCGCCAGGGGCTCGAGGCCCTTTTCCCGAGCCGCGTCGGCCCGGGTGCGGCGCTTGGGCCGAAACGGGAGGTAGAGGTCCTCGAGCTCCTGCTTGGTGAGACAGGCGTCGATCCGGGCTCCAAGATCCTCGGTGAGCTTGCCCTGGCCCTGCGCCGCGGCCTTTACCGTTTCCTTGCGGTCCTCCAGCTCCCTGAGGTAGCCGTACCGGTCCCACACCGCGGCGATCTGCACCTCGTCCAGGCTCCCCGTGGCCTCCTTGCGGTAACGGGCCACGAACGGGATGGTGGCGCCGGAGCCCAGGAGCTCGACGACCGCCCGAACCTGGGGGAGGCGCAGTTGCAGCTCCTGGGCGAGGAGGGACGCGAGGTCTCGAGGCACGGGGTCTTCCAGGGTGGGGGAGGAGGGAGGTGGCAGTGTAGCGAAGGGCGGGGTGACCGGGAAGGCCAAACGCGCCGGAGCCCCGCCGCAGGGCGGCAGGGCTCCGGACGCATCCCGGCAGCGAGTCGGCTACCGGCCCAGGTCCACCAGGTACTGGATGGCCGCCGCCGGGCTGTAGTGCTCGGCAAAGCTCCCGGAGAAGCTGGGGCTCGCCGGCAGGGTCTGGATCGCGCTCAAGACGCCGTGGTCCAGGGCGCCGTTGGCTACCCAGTCGATGGTGTCGTAGAGCAGCTGCTTTGCGTAGTACGGGTTGTGCACGTAGGCGCCGGGCTCGTGGCTCAGGAGCGCGAAGTTGAAGGCTGCGCCCAGGGTGTTGCGGCCCGCCTCGTCGTCTTCTCCCCAGTTCGTCCGGGTGAAGTAGGGCCAGTCGTCCTGGACTCCGTACCCCTGGCTCCACAGGAGCTCCTTCAGGACGGCCACGGCCGCCAGGAAGCCGGCGCGCTTGCCCTCGAGGATCTGGGGCGTGAGGCGGAAGTCCCCGAGCCCGGGCACCACCTGGTGGCAGGCCGCGCACGCCTGGCTCTCGATCGCGAAGACGGCGCCGGTGACCGGATCGTGGCGCGCGGCGGCCAGGGTGTGGGGCTCCGCCGAGCTGAAGTGGCAGCCCACGCACGGGCCCTGGCTGCCGGTGGGCGTGTCGACCAGGCCGGGCCGCCCGATCTGGTAGTGCCTTTCCGTGGCGGGCAGCACGTACTCCCTTCCGGGGAACTCGTAGCCGAGCCCGGGCGTCTCGCCCGTGCCCCCGAAGAGCACCCCGCCCGCGAGCAGGTAGTGGGGCAGGACACCGGAGGCCCCTAGGTTGCCCAACCCGGTCTGGGCTCGAATGGCGCGGCCGCTCGCCAGGCCCGTGTGGCAGCCCAGGCACAGGTTGGAGCCGGCCACGTCCGGATAGGCGCCCGCAGGCACTCCCGGATAGGTGAACGGGATCGGGCCGGGGGTGCGCAGGCCCCCCGCGCTGTCGGAGTGGCATCCCCAGCAGTACAGGATCTCCTGCTGGGCGCCCGCCAAGTAGGAATAATCGTTCCGGGCTGCCGAGTAGCGCGACGGATCCGTCGCGAAGTTCGCAAAGCCCGTGGCCGTGTGGCAGCGCTGGCAGGGCTTGAGGTCCATGGCCCATGGGCCCACCCCGTCCTTCCAGGGATAGCCCGTCCAGGGGTACGCGTTCGCCTTGGAGAGCCCGGCGGTCCGAATGGCCACGTCGGCGCCTTCGCCCTGGTTTTCGGCCCTTGCTGCGGCCTTGACGGCTCCGATCCTTCCCCCGTGCCCCGACCGGGCCCACTGACGGTGGATGGTGGGGTCTGCGGCGTGTACGTCGTGGCAGTCCCGGCAGGTGCGCGCGCTCGCGGCCTTCAGGTTGTAGCCCTCGATCTCGGGCGTGGCCGGGTCGTCGAAGTGGGTGTCGTAGATGATGCGGTCGGGGTTGAAGGTGCCCACCCCGACGGTGCCGCCCGACCACATGCCGGGGTTCATCTCACCCGAGTTGGCGTTTTCCGGCGGGTGGCAGTGGCTGCACGTGCGGTACTCGGCCGAGGCCACCACGGCCCCCGCCTGGTTCTCCTCCGCGTCCACCAGGAGCTGCCCGGGATTGTGGGCGTCGT
Organism: Thermodesulfobacteriota bacterium; assembly: GCA_040756475.1. Lineage (NCBI taxonomy): Bacteria > Pseudomonadati > Thermodesulfobacteriota > Thermodesulfobacteriota bacterium. Next base: position 22,806 of record JBFLZB010000014.1, on the reverse strand, counting down.
GGCAGGTGCGGCACTGGATGACGCTGGGGCTCTCCAGCGGCGGCGCCGCTGCGAGCGTGGCGGCCTCGGGGAACGTGCCTCCCACGTTGCGGTAGAGCTTGGTCCCCTCGTCCGTGTGGCACCGGGCGCACCGGGCCTGCACCAGGGAGGCGGAGCCCGGCACGTTGTGCCGCTCGGGGTTCAGGGACCGGGCGTGGGGCGAGGCCTGGTAGGCGCCCCAGATCCGCATACCCTCCGGGTGGTCCGCCGCGTGGAGCCCCGAGAGGTTGTCGTGGCAGCGCCCGCACACGCCGGCGCCGGGCCTCGGGTCGGGCAGGGGCCCCCGGCCGAAATGGCCGGCGCCGCCCCCGTGGCAGGCTTCGCAACCCACGGCGGCGAGCCCCGCGGCGGGCACGGGGCCTTCCAGGTCGGGCCGGTCTTCGAGGAAGGCTCCGTCGCCCACGGGGTCGTGGCAGGCGAGCCGGCAGCTCGCCGTCTCGGCAGACGCGTCCATGCGCCCGGCGCCGTGGGCGTGCCGGCTCTCCAGATAGGCTGCGACAGCCTCCGGCCAAAGCTGGTGCTGCGGGTGGCACGAGCTGCACGCGGCCGCCTCGTCCAGGTGGCACCCCAGGCACAGGTCCGCCCCCACGTACGCGGCGCCGCTGGCGTCGGAGCCCAGCTCGCGGCCCGCCGCCTCGGCGGCGGTGCGGCCCCGGTGGGGCGACTCCTTGCCGCCTTCTCCGCAGCCGGTGGCCAGAAGGGCCAGGCCGGCGAGAAGGATCGCCGGCGTCATCCACTGTGCGCTCTTCATCTCTTCCTCCTCGGGCAGGTCTGCTGCGTCGCCAGCCGTGGGCGGGGCCGAAAGGGGGCCAGACCGGGGTCCGGCACCGCGACCCACGGGGACAACCGATCGGATATCCGCTGCGCAAACTTGAGATGATCGGGAAGACATTGTGCTCCCGGGGAGATGTTTCACCTTTCGTGCGTTCTCGCCTAAACCTCGGCAGCGTCTTCGCCGATAGATGCTCACTGAGCCGTCGGGCATCGGGGCGGCCCCGCGGGGCCCACGGCAGACGCCGGCCTTCTCCCTCTCCCAGAGGAGCGATGAGATGAAGAAGCGAGGACGCGCCACCGTTCGCCTGGTCCTGGTCCTCGGGGCGGCGGTTCCCCTGTTTGCGGCGTGCGCCGCCTTGCGGCAGGGCCACCCCATCTTCTCCCAGCAGGAGTACGAGAGGATGCTGGTGGGACCGATCGAAGCCGACTACGTGGGCCAGACCAACTGCCTGGCGGCCTGCCACGTGCACGACGGACTCGCCGCGTACCTGGAGCGCAGCGTCCACGGCCAGCAGCTCTCCCAGGACAGGAACCTGCCGCTCTTCGACTGCGAGACCTGCCACGGGGCGGGAAGCCTGGCCATCGAGAACGCCGCCCAGGACAAGGCCTGCGACACCACCCAGTTCGTGAGGCTGTCCGAGCTGCCCGCGGGTGCCCGCTCCCTGCAATGCCTCAAGTGCCACACCGCCATGAGCGAGACCGCGCTCCAGGGCTGGGCCGGCGGGGCCCACGCGGCGGCGGGGGTCAGCTGCCCCGACTGCCACAAGCTCCACCAGGGCATCGAGCAGAAGCCTTCCGGGAAGCAGATCGCAGAGACGTGCTTTGCCTGCCACGCCGACGTGGAGGCCGAGACGGCCTACTTCTCCCGCCACCCCATCCGGGAAGGAAAGCTCACCTGCGTCACCTGCCACGAGCCCCACGGGAGTGCCTCGGACGCCATGCTGGTAACGACCGACGCCGAGACCCTGTGCTTCAAGTGCCACGCGGCCCAGGCGGCGCCCGCCCTCTTCGAGCACGGCGGCGGGACCAACGGCTGCACCACCTGTCATCGGCCCCACGGGTCGCCTTTCCGGGATCTGCTCACGCTCCAGGACCCGTTCCTCTGCCTCCAGTGCCACGCGGGCCACGCCTCTCCCCAGGACGGCACGGCCCGCAAGGCGGCCTTCTTCACCCGGTGCACCACATGCCACTCCCAGATTCACGGAACGGATATCCAGTCCACCCTTCCGGGCAGCGCGTTCCTCAAGTAGTGCTCGGACCTTGGCCATCGTCAGGAGGACCCGATGAAACGCCATCGCCATCCCTCGCCGGCCGCGCTCGTGCCCGCCGCCCTCGCCCTGGCCCTCGCCCTGTGGGCGGTCCCCGCGGCTGCCCAGGTCCGGACGGACTACCGGGGCACCCTGTCGGTCGAGGAGTTCGTGGAGATCCACGGGACCACCGACCGCTACGAGCTCCTGGCCCAGGAGATCAAGGGAGACTGCACCCAGTGTCACAAGCAGCGCGCCGAGACCGAGGCGGCCGTGGGGGCCGGGTACCTGTACCGCCAGGAGGACGGCGGCGGGCAGACCCTGCGGCCCTACGAGAAGCTGGAGTCGCACCCGGAGGGGTACTTCGACCTCTACCACCGCGACCCGGGTTGGGGCCGCCTCCACGCCACGGGCGAGTACCTGGGGGGAACCGACCACGGGGCCCGGGTGGACGTGCGCTACAAGAACCTGGTGATGGGCTCCGTTACCTCCCAGGGGTTTCCCCACAACGAGGAGAACGTGGCGCTGCCCCCCTCCACGGGCGAGGCGCCGCCGCTCTTCTTCGCCGACGACCAAAACCCCCGGGGAGACTACCGCAAGGAGGTGAGCGAGCAGACGGTCAACCTGCGGGTGGGGCCGGGCGTGTACCCGGCCCACGTGCGGGTCACGGCCCGCCGGTTCGCGGTGGAGGGGGATTCCCAGCTGACCTTCCTGGACGAGAACTGCACCACCAACTGCCACAACATCTCCCGCAAGCGCGAGCTCGACCACACCACGGCCGAGATCGAGGGGGGTGTCGACGCCCACGCGGGCTACGGCATGGCGTCCTATGCGTACAACTTCACCCAGTTCCGCAACGACGAGGCGGACCCGGAGCACGTGTTCGGGCCCATCACCGGAGTGACGCCGGGAGGGATCTCGGCCCACAACACCTACCCCGACGCCCGGGCTTGGGAGCACCGGGTGCGGGTGAGCACCACCCAGACCGGGCAGGTGACCGCGTCGGCCGGCCTCCACATGGGCCGCGTGACCAACGAGGACGTGGACGTGGCCCGCAACTACTACCGGGGCGACGCAGACCTGGGGTGGGCCCCCTGGTCCTGGCTGAGCGCGGCGCTGAAGTTTCGCCGCACCCACAAGGCCGACGACGTGGGGAGCGCCGACGCCCAGGCCCTGCGCGCCGGCGCCGGGCTCCCGGTGGAGTACGAGCTCGAGGAAAACCGCTACGCGGCCCAGGTGAGCGTGCGGCCCCTCTCTCGCCTCACCCTCCGGGGAGACGCGGTCCGCACCGAGCAGGTGCGCACCCAGGGGGACGGCTTCGGGCTTCCCGCCGACTCCCGAAAGACCGAGTGGAAGGCGAGCGCCCACTACCGGCCCGTGCGCGGCGTGACCCTGCGCGGTTCCTACGGCATGCTCCGGACCGACGACGAGCAGGGGCTCCCCACGGCGCCCACCGAGGCCCGCACGTGGCAGGCGTGGGCCAGCGTACAGCCCTGGTGGTTCCTCAACTTCAACGGCAGTTGGCTCGACGTGCGCGCCGAGAACGACGACTTCGACCGGGACGAGGACCGCACCGTGGCCCAGGCGAGCCTCACGGTCACCCCGGTGGCCGCCTTCTCGGTGGGAGGGTTCGTGGCCCGGTTCCGCAACGAGGTCAAGGCCCCGGTGGACGCGAGCGCCGGGGGCGTCACCCTGCAGGTGGACCGCAGCGCCCCCTACGAGGCGGTGGGGACCCAGTACGGGGTGTTCGCCGATTGGGAACCGGTGGAGCGGCTGACCCTGCGGGCCCAGCTCGCCATCCTGCGGGCGGAGGGCTCCTTCGAGACGTCCTCGGCGGGCTTCGGGGATCTTGGGGCGTTCTCGCAGTTCGACGCGCGCCAGTGGGACCTGGGGGTAGACCTGGGGTATGAGTGGCAGAGCGGGTGGGGGCTCGCCAGCCGCTTCGCCCGCAGCGCCTATCGCCAGGACGGAGCCTTTCCCGAGGACGACGAGGACGTGATCGAGGGCAGACTCATCCTGAGCAAGAGGTGGTGACGCCATGTCTCCCGTCTCGAAGGCCGTAGGTGCCGTCCTCCTCCTGGCTGCCGCCCTGGTGGGCGCTTCCTTCCTGCCGGCAAAGGACGCGGGGGCGTCGGCGAGCGTCGGGCTCGTGGTCTTCAAGGGCAGCGGGTTCGGCCGGGAGGTGCGAGACCCCTTTGCGGCGCGACTCAAGGCGCACGGTTCGTCCGCCGAGGTGCACGTGCTCACCCCCACGTGCGACAAGGTCTCCCGGATCAACAGCGTACGGAAGCTCCTGGCCCACGGCGTGGGAGTGCTCGTGGTCTTCGGCACGTGCGCCGCCCAGGACGCGGCGGAGGCAACCAACAAGGTGCCCATCGTCCTCCTGGCGGGGTACGACCCCACCGGCGGGCGCCCGGACCGGCCGGCCTGGATGGGGAACAACGTCACGGGGCTCTCCTGCCGGACCTCCGTGCCCCTGCTCTACGAGAACATGCACAAGACGGCACCCCTGGAGACGGTGGGGTTCCTCCAGTGCTCCGACGACGACGACGGCGCGGCCCAACTGCGAGACGTCCAGGCCGTGGCCAGCAGCCGCGACTTCCAGCTCATCGTCGCCAACGCGTCCGGGGCATCCGCGGGCCAGCTGGCCCGGACCTTCTCCCCCGCCCAGTTCGTCCACGTGGGCTGGGGGTGCGATCCCCAGGTGCTGGGGTTCGACCTGGAGCGCCTGGGCAGGCCCCTGGTCACCCAGTCGCCCGGCCTGAAGGGAAGCGGGATCGTCCTGTCCCTGGCGGCCAACGCCGAGGCCATGATCGACGACGGCGCCGCCCTGGCCGCACGGCTCCTCAAGGGAGAGCGGGCGGCGAACATCCCGATTGCCGAGGCAAAGAAGGTGGACTTCCTCGTCGATCTCCAGGAGGCCCTGGCCCTGGGACTTCGGATTCCCTTCGAGGTGCTCCAGGCCAACCGCTGACGCGGCGGTCTCCGGCGGACGTTGGGTTCGTGAAACGAGAGAGGCCCCCTGTTGGGGCCTCTCTCGATTGGGGGGGCCGGATTCGGGCTCCGGGGTCCGAGTCGGGGTCGATAGCGATCCCGATACCGATATCGAAATCGGTATCGATGGGGACCGGGAGACCCCTGCCTTGCCCCTGATTCCTGCCGCGGCCTCTGCGCGTCGCGCCGGACTGTCGAGTCCCAGGGCTCGCGTGTCCGGCTGGCTTACCCGTAGGGGCGCACAGCCGTGCCCCCCTATGCCTCCCGCCCCCCTGTGTCGTGCCGCAGCGGTGGGGTGGGCACCGCCCTCCGGTTTCCGGTCGTGGCCGTGGTTGCGGTGGGCGGTGTCACGGGTCTTCGCGAAGTTCCCGGCCTCCCGGCCTCCCGGTCCCCATCGCCATCGGTATCGGGATCGGGATCGGGATCGGGATCGAAATCGAAATCGAAATCAACCCCGATTGCGATACCGATACCGATAGCGATCGGAACGAACGGGGGGGCCTATCCGGCTTCCCGCCGGGAGGAGGGCTCAGAGCCTGTGAAATAATCTGCTGCGCGACCGGATTGCTTCGTTGCGCACTCGCTCACTCCTCGCCTATCTACTTGATATGTCTTGTCGTTCGCTCATGCGCGCCTCGCACTCCGGTCTGCTCGCGACGATTCTTTCACAGGCTCTCAGGGGCCCTGTACGTCCAGGTGGACGGGGGGGCTGGAGGCGTGGTTGGCGCGGTCGGCCTTGTCGTAGGCGGCAAAGCTCGCCAGCAGGCTGGCGCCGGGGACCAGGGGGACGTCGTCGGGGTGCCCCGTGTCGAGGGCCCGGCGGAAGGTCACGGTCCACCGCCCGTCGCTCCACGACCCCAAGGCCGCCACGTCTCCCCGGCTTCCCTTGGGGCGAGCGGCCCGGTAGCTCGGGACCGTGTCGGCGCTACGTCCCACCGGGATGAAGAGGGACCACCCGGGCGTGCCTTCGTCCCAATCCTGGCGAATCCAGACCTGTCCCTGTCCGGAGCGGACCGGGTACGGGTTGGCCTGGGGGATGCGGTTGCGGCTCACCCGCAGACGGCCGTCGTCCGCCAGGGACGAGAGGCCGCCCCATGCGGCGCGCCAGAGCCACAGATCGGCGTCCACCTCCTGACCCTCCAGCATGCAGGCGCTCGACGCAGACCCCTCCCGGTACAGGAGCACCGAGAAGGCATCGTCGAGCTGCCCGGTCTGGTGGTAGTTGGCGGCCGCCGGGTCCCAGAGCCAGGGCCGGTAGGCGTCGTCGCGGCTCGGGTCGGCCCACTCGGCCAGCAGGTAGACCGACGTTCCGTCGTGAACCGCTCTCAGGCGAACCTTCCGGGGGTTGCCGGCGGGCCCCTGCAGCGGGATCTCGATCGCCTGGGCCGAGTGCCAGGCGGCGTCCTGGGGCGACGCCGCCAGCTCCGGTCCCGCCGCCACCCGGCGCACGGCAAGGCGCAGGGGCGGGGGTGGGGTGGGCTCCGGGGCTGGCTCGGGCACGGGTTGCTGGACAGGGTCGGGGGCCGCGGCCGCGGCGCTGGCGGCGGCCGCCCTCTGGGCGGCGGCCCTCTCGGCGGCGGCTCTCTCGGCTGCCTCGATCCCGGCCCTGGCCTCCTGGGTTCGAGGGCCGTTGGGCCAGCGGGAAAGGAAGGCCCGGTAAGCCTCTGGGGTCCCGGCTGTCCGGGCTGCCAGGAAATCCGCGTCCATGCGGGCGCTTTGGAGTTGGGCGACGCGCTCTCGCGCCTCCCGGGCGTGGCGGCCCTGAGGGCGCTCGGCGAGGTAGCGCTCCAGGGCCTGCTCGGAGGAGCGCGCCCGGGCAAAGGCCTCGTCGTCGGCTTCCAGCTCCTTGAGGCGCTTTTCTACCTGCTGCACTTCCGGGGTCCCCGGGTAGGTGGCCACGAAGATGCGGTACCCCTCCGGAGCGTCGAGGCGCCGAACCTCGTCGAAGGCACGGCGGCGCTGCTCGTGTTGCGCCTGTTGGGCGCTCTGCGCCGCGGCGCTCGCCTTGCGCTCGATCTCGGCCTTCTGGTGCTCGGCTTCCAGCGCCTGGATGCGCGCCTGCACCTCTGCACGCCGCCCGGAAGAGGGGAAGATGGCGAGAAACCCTTGGTAGGCGTTCACCGTGTTCTTCTCCACGGCGAGCCGGAAAGCGGCCTCTTCCCGCAGCTCCTCGATGCGCTGCGCGGCGGCCGCCCGCTGGGGCGCGTCGGGGAAGGCGGCCACGAACTGCGACAGGGCCTCGAGGGTGCCCTGGGCCAGGGCGGCGCGGTAGGGCCCTTCGGCGCGCTCCTCGGCCGAGGGGAGGGAGGGCGCAGGGGGTTCCGGGGGGGCGGGGGCCTGCGCAGCGGGCGGCGCGCTCGCGGCGGCAGGCGCCGGAGCGGAGGCGAACGGGCCGGTGGGCCCCTGTACCTGGAGGCGGACCTCCCGGCCGGTGCCGCCGACCCGGGTGCCGCTTCCCCAGAGGGCCATGAAGGCCTGGATGGCTTCCGGGTCTCCGGATGCCAGCGCCGCCTCGTACTCCGCCTGCATGCGCGAGGTCCGCAGGGCTTGCAGCTCCTGCTCCGCTGCGGCCGCGTGGCTTCCCCCCGGGAAGCTCTCCAGGTAGGTCTCCAGGGCCTTCTCGTTGCCCCGCGCGGCCTCGTAGACGGCCGCGCCCGCCCCTCCGTTGCGGCGGCCCGGATCGCGGGCGGCCGGCTGCGGGGGCCGGGGGGCCTCGATCTTCCGCACCCGGTATCCCAGGGTCAGGGTCAGCTGCTGGGCGGACCGCCGGGCCTGCGCGAACCGGATCTCCGGGTCCAGCGCGCTCAGGCGGGAGAAGACGTCGGCGGGGTTCTCCGCCATGGCCAGGAGGAGGAAGTCGCGCCGGGTGCCGGCGAGGTAGAGCCGCGGGGGAGCGCCGTGTTCCCGCGGCACGAAGGTCAGGGTCAGCCGGTCCCCCTGGCGCCCCACCTCCAGGTCCTGGAGCCCCGGGTTCTGATTGAGGATCTCGCTGCGGGCCGCCTCGCTCTCGGGGGTGCGGGACTCGGAGACGAGCCGCTGCAGCAGCTCCGCGGACATCTGGAGCTCCAAGGCGCGCTCTTGGCCGAGCGCGCCCCCGGGCAACAGCCCCGGAGCCAGCATGCAGAAGGCGGCGAGGACCCAGCGGCGGACCATGGCTCTCGCGAAGACGGTGGCGGAGGCACGGCCCGGAGCCGTGCCTCCGCGGTCACAGGGGACGCGGAAACGGGCGCCGCCCCCCTAGGGCGCCCAAACCTTCTTCCGTCCATATCGGACGATATACCGGGAGCATTAGGCGAAACGGGACACAATCGGAAGAACCCCCCCGGAAGGCGCCCGGTTCCGGGGGAGGGCCGGCGCTCGGGCGGGGGCGAAGCCCCCCGAGGGCAGACGCGAGGGAGGGTGTGGCTACCGGTGCTGGGCGAGAAAGGCCCTCATGGAGCGGTCATAGGTGCGTTCGGCTTCCGGGGTGAAGTAGCACGCCACCATCTCGTTGCGGGACCGGTGGTAGGCCACGCACTGGCAGCAGGCGCCCCGCTTGCTGCACGACGTGTAGGTGCACGGGCAGTTGGCGGCATTGGCTTTCTGGGTGCAGTCCATGGATGGCCCTCCGGAGGGGGGTGTTGGGGGGGAAAGGATACGGAAGAGCGGCCCGGCTGGGCAAGCCCGCCGGAACGCGAGTCCGCCGGAGACGGCCCACCCGTCGCGCCCGACGGTCAGCCCAGTCAGAACTCCCGGCGCACTCCGGCGACCCAGAAGTCCGAGCCCCCGTGCATGCCGTCGAAGATTCCGAAGATGCCCGAGCGGTGGTGCTGGCGCAGCGAGAGGCTCCACCGCTCTGCCCCGGGCAGGGCCACGGTGATCTCGAAGAGCAGGTAGTTGAGAAGGCGGGTCGAGCGCCCCTGTCGCCGGATCTCCACCTCGGGCTCCCGGGTGCAGTAGGAGAGGCCGTCACCCACCGCCAGGCTGGTGGGCAGGTACCTGCCCCACGGGAAGGCGCGCCAGCGCAGGAGCACCAGGCCCACGCCCTCCAGGTGGGTTTGCATGCCCATGTGCTTGACTGCCTGCACCTCCGCCTCCCAGCGCGCCCACTCCCCGTGCCGGGCCACGGTGCGGGCGAGGGCGACGCCCGCAAGGTAGCTCTCGAAGGCCCCGGCTTTGAAGCCCGTCGTCTGCCAGATGTCGCCCTTGGAGGCCATGCCCCCGAAGACCGTGAGGTACGTCTCGGCGCCCGTCGCACCGGCGGGGGTGGCCGCCGCCAGGGCAAGCCAGAGCACCCAGGCCCTCCATCCCCGGAGGGAACGCGTGCGCCGCCGGGGTGTGGGGGGGCCCATCGTCGCGGGGTGGCTGGGGGGGCGGCTCATTCCTCGAACAGGGCCTCCAGGTCCTCGGGAGAGAGAGTTTCCGCCCAGGCCCGCTCGGAGCGGACCAGATCGTCGGTGAGGCGGCGTTTGCGCTCCTGGAGGGCGAGCACCTTCTCTTCCACCGTGCCCTTCGTGATGAGCTTGTAGGCGAAGACCTTTCGGGTCTGGCCGATGCGGTGGGTGCGGTCGGTGGCCTGGGTCTCCACGGCCGGGTTCCACCAGGGATCGGCCAGGATGACGTAGTCGGCGCCGGTGAGGTTGAGCCCCGTGCCCCCGGCCTTGAGGCTCACGAGGAATACCTTGACGGAGTCGTCCTCCTGGAACCGGCGCACCCGCTCTTCCCGGTCCCGGGTGTGGCCGTCCATGTACAGGTGGGCGATTCCCGCTTCCTCGAGCCACTGGCGCAGCACGCCCAGAACCTTGACGAATTGGCTGAACAGGAGGACCCGATGGCCTTCCTCCACCACCTCGGCGACGAACTCGCGCAGGAGGTCGAGCTTGGCCGAGGGGATTCCCTCGCCGACGCCCCCCGGCAGAATGGCGGGCACGCTGCACGCCTGACGCAGGCGCAGGAGCGCCTCCAGCACGGAGAAGCGAGCCCTGGAGATGCCCTGCTCCCGCACCTCCCGGAGCACCCGGTCGCGACTGGCCCGGAGCAGGGTGCGGTAGAGCCTCTCCTGCTCCTCCCCCATCTCGCACAGGAGCACGCTCTCCACCTTTTCGGGGAGGTCCCGGGCCACCTCGGACTTGAGGCGCCGGAGCAGAAAGGGCCGGATGCGGTGCCGCAGCGCTTCTCGGGCAGCTTCGTCGCCCCGGAGGATCGGCCGGGCAAAGCGCCGCGCGAACGCCCTCTCGGTGCCCAGCAGGCCCGGAGCCAGGAAGTGGAAGTGGCTCCACAGCTCTCCCAGGTGGTTCTCCAGGGGGGTGCCGGTCAGCGCCAGCCGGCACCGGCTCCCGAGGGCTTCCGCGGCCCTCGCCGTCTGGGTGGCGGCGTTCTTGATGGCCTGGGCCTCGTCGAGGATCACGTAGTTCCAAGCGATCTGCCCGAGTTGCGCCCCATCGCGGCGCAGGATGGCGTAGCTCGTGACCGCCAGGTCGCACGCCCCCAGGTCCGCCGCGCGCTCCCGGCGCTCGGCCCCGTGGTAGCGCACCACCCGGAGCGACGGGGCAAACCGGGCGGCCTCGGCCTCCCAGTTGGGCACCACCGAAGTGGGCGCAACCACCAGGGTCGGCCCCCGGCCCTGTTCGGCTTCGGCCAGCAGCAGGGCCAGGGCCTGTACGGTCTTTCCCAGCCCCATGTCGTCGGCCAGGATGCTTCCGAGCCCCAGCCGCCCGAGGCGCCGCAGCCACCGGTACCCCTCCACCTGGTAGGGGCGCAGGGTGGCGCGAAGGCCCGCCGGTACGGGGTCGGGGGGTGCGCCCCCGGGTTCGCCGTCCCCTCCTGCCAGGGCAGCGGTCACCTGCTCCCAAGCCGGCCGCCCCACCACCTCCCAGCCGTCGGCCCCCTCGAGGAGTTCCTGGACCACGGGGGCCAGGTGCAGGGGGAGCCGCCGGCCCCGGGTCCCCAGGGTCTCCAGGGCGGAGCCCACCCGGCGCCCCCAGTCTTCGGGGAGCAGGGCGTGGGCGCCGTTGCCCAGGCGCACGTATCGGCCGCCCCGCTTCAGGGCGCGCAGCAGGTCCTGGCTCGGCAGGGTCTCCCCGCCCGCTTCGGCCTCCAGGTCCAGATCCAGCCAGTCCACCCCCGCCGAGAGGCGAATCCGCAGGGCCGGGCCTGCCGGGGTGACCCGGTGGCGCTTGAGACCGTCGCGGCCGAAGACCGCCCACTCGCGGCTCAGGTCTTCCAGGTCCCGGTGGACGAAGTCCAGGGCCGCGTCGCCTGCGATCTCGAACCGCCCGGGCTCCACGGCCGCGAATCCCAGGGTACGCAACCGCACCGCACACCGGAACTCGGCCTCCAGGTCGCGCCGCAGCAGGGTGCGCTCACCGCCCGTGCCCACCCGGAGCACGGGCTCGGGGTTCTCGGCCGCCACCTCGAAGTCCCCGTAACCAAACCGCAGGGTCGCCACCAGGGCTCCGCCCTCTTCCGAGAGGTAGAGCCGGGGAGCCGCGGCCTCTCGGACCAGAAAGGACCGATCCCCCAGGTCCGGGGAGTCCACGACCACGCCCCGGCTCTCGAGCTCGGGCACCGTGCTCCCGAAGAAGACCGGGAAGTCCGCCTCGGGCACGTGGAGACGCCGCTCGGCCAGCGAGGCCAACGCCTCGGAGTCCTCGGGACCGAGGACCGGCCGTACCTCTCCTGCATCCTCCACCCAGGGGGGCACGGAGGCCACGACCCGCAGATGGGCGGGTTCCCAGGCAGCACCGTCCAGCTCGCGCCACCCCAGGCGCAGTTCCAGGCCGGTGCCCGTGGGTTCCAGCCCCAGGGCGAGGGTCACCGGCCGCGTGGAGACGGCGGCGGGCGCGCCGTCCGCGACCCAGCGCACCTCGCCGGCCCGGCTCAGGGCCCGCAGGACCCGGTCCGCCCGGTCCGGCCCCACCTCTACCGCGCCCTGGGCCGGCGGGCGCAGCGGGTCTGGGGCAACCCCAGGGCTCCCCAGGGCGGCCACCACCGCCTCGTCTTCCCGGGTTAGGCAGGCCGGGGGGGCCTGGGTGAGCCGGTCCCGGGTCAGGATGCGCCCCCGGCCGATGCCGCGGCTCGTGAATCGATGGAGCCGCCAGGAGAGCACCAGGGTCCACGAAGCCCCTCCCTCGCGCCGCAGGTCGAGCCAGTGGATCACCACGTCCTGGCCTGGCAGCGGCAGGCGCAGGGCACGGGTGGGCGCGAGCGCTTGGAGGAGGGGCCGCCACTGCCGGCTACGGGCCCGGAGGGCACCTTCGCCCTCGGCCCAGTTTCGGACCAGGGCGAGCACGTGGGCGCAGGGCCAGCCGCTTCCGGAGCAGTCGCAGCGGGCCTCGAGCCGGGTCGGGAGCACCGAGACCGAGACCCGGTGCATTGTTCCCCCGCTGTCGGCTACCGTGCCCGTCAGGTGCAGGCGCCCCGTCATCCTCCCTTCGTCGGTGAGGCGGACGCGGCGTTCCTGCCAGAGGGCGGCCCCCCGGCTGCGCTCCTCCGCCGGGGCGGTGCGCTCGAAGGACGCCAGGATGTCGCGGGGATGGGTCCAGGTGGGTTCCATGGTGCCCTGGGAACTGGGGAGCGGGTCGGGCCAACCGCCCATGATAGGGGAGGAGGGGTCCGGGAACAACCGTCCGCAAGGTCCTGTGACTCGCCTTCTGTGCGGTGCCAGAAGGCGCCACGTCCCACCGGTCGGGTCGTCCAGGCACCGGAAGGACCCGTCGCGCGCCGCACCGCCGTGCGCGGGGTCAGGATCGGTCAGGCGAGGAAGACCGCGAGAATTCCCGTGAGGAAGACCCCGTCGAAGGTGCCGGCTCCACCGATGGAGGCCACCGGGGCCCCCAGAATGGGGATCTGCCGCAGATGCAGGAGGTCGGCCCCCAGCAGGCACCCCAGGGTGCCCGCCACATAGGCCGCCGCGGCCGATTCACCGGGCGCCAGGAGTAGCGCCGCCGCAGCGGCGGCCAGCGGCGGGATGAACAGGGGGACCGCGATGCCGAACCCGGGGACGGGGCGGGCGAGCCGGTGCACCACCCAGGTTACGGCGGCGGTCGCGAGCAGGTAGCCCACGGGGTTCAGGGCGTGGCCGAGGAGGTACAGGGACAGGAGAGAAGGGATGACTGCTCCCCCCAGGTTTACGGCGAGCAGGGTTTGGGTGCGGCACCCCGGGTCCCGCAGGCGGAACCGGGAGGGCAGGCCCAGCAGGTGCCCCTGAACCGGCCGGCAGGGGCCGGCGAGCCGCCGCACCGGGATGTTGATCCCGCTTCCCAGGAGGCTCGCCAGGAGCACCAGGGGGACGACCCCCGGAGCGAGCCCCAGCCGCTCGAAGGCGGCGCCCAGGAGCCCCACCTGCACCAGGGCGAACGCGAAGGCGAGGAGCCCGGCCAGGACCAGGGAGAAGGCCAGGGCGAAAGGAAAGTGGATCATGGGGAAGTCTCCTCCCCGAAGCAGCGGTACCACAGGCGTGCGAGGGCGTCCGCGAGGGCTTCGGGCGCTTCCAGGAGCGGCATGTGTCCGCAGCCCGGGATGCGGGTGAGCTGGGCTCCGGGGATCTTGGCGGCCAACTCCTGGGAGAGGGGGAGCGGGGTGAGCACGTCGATGTCGCCGCATACCACCTCGGCCGGCACCCCGATGCCCGCCAGCTCCCGGTCCGAGAGCCCGTAGTTGGCGCAGGCCACGAAGTCGCCGTGCACCACCTCCGGTCCGGGAGCGGCCATGGTGCGGGCCGCCTCGCGCAGCAGCTCCTCGGCGGTGCCCCGGGCGAAGCAGAACCGAGCCAGGTTCTCCACGGTGCACGAAAACGCGGCGAGCGTCCCCTTGAGGATCCTGGGGTCCACGGGGAGGCGGGCGCCGGTGGAGACCGCCGCGATCCCCCGTAGACCAGGGGGCTCTCGCACCGCAAGGGTCAGGGCGACGGCTCCTCCCAGGGAGTGCCCGGCCACTGCGTACTCGCCGATCCCCCCCTGGCCCAGGGCGGTCTCCAGGAAGTCCGCATAGGCACCCACCGAGTCGCGCCCCGGCCCCGGCGCCCGGCCGTGGCCGGGCAGATCGAGGGCCAGGCTCGGGATTCCCGCGGCGCGCAATCGGCGGTCCACGGTTCCCCACAGCTTCCGGTCGCCCCCGGCCCCGTGGACCAGCACCAGGGCGCGCCCTTGCGGGTTGCCGGATTCCCGAGCCTGGGGGTGCTGTTGCTCGCCCACTCGATCCTCCTTTCGCGTCGAGATCCCTTCGTGTGCCCGGGCGACGAGGGGATAGGATACCAGGGGCCGCCCGAAGAGGACCACCCGCGGCCCGGACCGCGGCCCCGGGTGGTCCGAAGAAAGCGGGTGGTTCCTGGACGCACGCCTTCCTTGTGGTGCGGTGTGCCGTGTGGTAGACACGCGGCTTGCCCTTGCAGGCGGGAAAGGAGGGACCCATGGCCCCGGACGCGGGGGAGGTGTGGGTGGTCTGCCGCGTGCCGGTGCCGGACCTCGTGCGCCTGCGCTACACGCTGGAAGCCTACGAGGGGCTTTGTGTCGCCACGACCCTTCCGGGCGGTCTGGGCCGGGTGCGCCTTCTGACGAGCGCCGGGCTGCGCAGCGAGCTGGAAGGAGTCCTCGGCGCCCTCGCCGCCGAGATGCCCCTGGTGACGGAGCGCTGGGGGGAGGGCCTTCCGTGAACGCCGTGCGGGCGCGGGTGATGGTGGACGGACTCGTCCAGGGGGTGTGGTTTCGGGCGTCCACTCGGGACGTCGCCCGAGGCCTGGGGCTTGCCGGGTGGGTCCGCAACCTGGTGGACGGGGGGGTGGAGGCGGTGTTCGAGGGGCCCCGGGAGCGGGTCGAGGAGGCCGTTGCCTGGTGCCGCACCGGCCCGCCGGGAGCCCGGGTGGATCACTGCGACGTCATCTGGGAGGAGCCCGTGGGGGAGGGCGCCTTTTCCATCCGCTACGACCGATGAGGAGCGCCTTCCTGGTGGCGGCGCCCCACTCGGGCGCAGGCAAGACCACCGTGACGCTGGCGCTGCTGGCGGCCCTGGGGCGCCGCGGGCTCGCGGTGCAGCCCTTCAAGGTAGGCCCCGACTACCTCGATCCATCCCACCACCGCAGGCTGTGCGGCCGGCCGTCCCACAACCTGGACACGTGGATGATCCCCCCGGAAGCCAACCGGAGCATCTTCGCCCGGGCCGCCTGCACGGCCGACGTGGCCGTGGTGGAGGGGGTCATGGGACTCTTCGACGGCGTGGACGGCCGCCGGCCCGACGGTTCCAGCGCCGACCTGGCTGCCCTGCTGGGCCTCCCGGTCGTGCTGGTGGTGGACGCTCGGGCCATGGCCCGGAGCGCGGCCGCTCTGGTCCACGGGTTTGCCAGCTTCGACCCTCGGGTACGCCTGGCCGGGGTGATCTGGAACCGGGTGGGGAGCCCTTCCCACCGCCGCATCCTCGACGACGCCCTGGAGGACCGGGGCCTGCCCCGCTCCTTCGGGGCGGTGCCCCGGGAGGAGTCCGCTGCGCTGCCCGAGAGGCACCTGGGCCTCGTGACCCCCGAGGACGCCGACCTCCCCCCGGACATGGAGGCGCGCCTGGCCCGCCTCGCGGAGGACCACCTGGACCTCGGGGCGCTCCTCGACGCCACGGGGGCAACGTGCGCGCCCCAGGTCGGCGAACGCCCGGCTCCACGCCCCCGACCCCGGGCTCCCAGGCGGATCGGGGTGGCCCGGGACGCCGCATTTTGCTTCTACTATGAGGAGAACCTCGCCCTCCTGGCCGATGGGGGGGCGGAGCTGGTGTGGTTTCGGCCCGCCGAAGGCGACGGCGTGCCCCCGGGTCTCGACGGGCTCTACCTGGGGGGCGGGTACCCGGAGCTCCGGGCGAAGGCCCTGGGCGGCAACGAGGCGTTTCGGAGCGGGGCACGGGAGCTCCACTGTCGGGGGGTCCCCATCTACGCCGAGTGCGGGGGCTTCATGGCCCTGTGCGAGGGATTGGTGGATCTGGAGGGACGGCGCCATCCCATGGCGGGGATCTTCCCGACCGTGGCCCGGATGCGGGGCGAGCGCTTCCGCCTGGGATATCGGGAGATCGAGGTGCGAGGCGTTCCTGCACTGGAGGGGCAGCGGGCCCGGGGCCACGAGTTTCACTACTCCCACGTGGAGGACATGCCCGCCGCAGTTCCCCGGGTCTACCTGGTGCGGACTGCCCGGGGGGAAGAGCTGCCCCCCGAGGGGTACGCCCTGGGGGCGACCCTGGGCGGGTACGTGCACCTGCACTTCGCCTCGAACCCCGAGTTTGCGCTGCGCCTGTTTGGGTTGAGGTGAAGCGTGACGGGTGACGAGTGAAGGGTGACGGGGTTTTTCCCATAGGTCCCATGCGTCCCATAGGTCCCAGTGTTTTCGCACAGCGGCATGAACCAGAACACCACACCAAGCGTGAGGCGTGAAGCGGGAGGCGAAATGCCGCTGCCGAGCCTTCCTTGCCCTCCCGGGGGCGTGCGCTACCCTGGCGCGAACCCCATTCCTTTCGGAGGTCGCCATGAGACGCCTGGTGTGTGCCGCCCTGCTGACCCTGCTCGCCGTTCCCGCCCTCTCCGCCCTGGTCGCCGCCCCCGTGGAGTACCGGCACGGGGACGAGGTGCTCGAAGGTTATCTGGCCTACGATGACGCGCTGGCCGGCAAGCGCCCGGGCATTCTCGTGGTCCACGAGTGGTACGGCCTCAACGACTACACCCGCTCGCGCACCGAGCAGCTCGCCCGCATGGGCTACGTGGCGTTCGCCGCCGATATCTACGGCAAGGGCAAGCGGGCCGACGACGCCCAGGGGGCCCAGCACCTGGCAGGGGTGTTCTGGCAGGACCAGACCCTGCTGCGAGCCCGGGCCCAGGCGGGGCTCGACCAGCTGCGGGCCCATGCCCTGGTGGACCGGGATCGGGTCGTCGCGGTGGGGTACTGCTTCGGGGGAACCACCGTGCTGGAGCTCGCCCGGATCAGCGCGCCCGTCAAGGGGGTGGTGAGCTTCCACGGTGGGCTCAAGACGGCCCAGCCCGAGGCTACGGCGGGGGTGAAGCCCAAGGTGCTCGTGCTCCACGGGGCCGACGACCCCTTCATCCCGGCGGCCGACATCGCGGCGTTCCAGGAAGAGATGCGCCGGGGAGGCGCCGACTGGCAGATGGTCTTCTACGGGGGGGCCCAGCACAGTTTCTCCAACCCGGCCGCCGACGGCACCCTGCCGGGTGCGGTCTACGAGGAAAAGGCCGACCGGAGATCCTGGGAGCACATGAAGGTGTTCCTCTCGGAGCTCTTCCGCCCATAGCGGCCCCCCTACCTTGAATCCCCTCTCCCCCCGGCAGACGGGTCTGGGGAGAGGGCGCCCGCGTGGTCGGTCCTGTTTCGATCCGTGTGGGTTGGCGTCGCTCCTGCCCGTCGAGCCCAAGCACGCGGCGGTACGGTTGCGTCACCCGTAGGGGCGCACAGCCGTGCGCCTGCCATGGGGGCGGCCGTCGTCCTCCGTCGGGGCGGGCGCACGCTGTGCGCCCCTGCGCCCCCGGCCCCGCCGTATACCGGCCCCCATCCCACCCCCAATCCCAAACGGGAAGGGGGGTCAAGAGCCCTCCACCAGGTGCCCCAGCCCGGCGTCGCGCAGGGGGCCGGCGACCCGGTCCCGGATCCACTTGCCGTCCCACCACTCCACCGGCGTGACGGGCTGGCCGTGGAGGAGCACCTCGTAGTGGAGGTGGTCCCCCACGGCGAGGCCGGTGGTGCCGGTGCGGCCCAGCACCTGCGCCTTCTGCACCCGGCTCCCCTCCTGGACGTCGATGGACGAGAGGTGGCCATACAGGGTCTGGAGCCCCAGGCCGTGGTCGAGCACCACAGTGTTGCCGTAGATCGTGAGGGGACCGGTGAAGACCACCGTTCCCCCGTTGGCGGCGGGCACCGGGGCGCGCTGTACCGACGCCAGGTCGTAGCCCAGGTGGACCTGCCGGTCCACCTCCTTGCCCCCCCAACGGTACAGGCGCGTCTCCGCGAAGTTGGCGAAGACCTTGGTGTTGGGCGGCTGCAGGAAAGCGCCGCTCCACAGGGCTGCGGCCTGGGTCGAGCGTCCCAGTCGGCCGGTGGCCTCGGCGGCCTGGCGCCGCAGGTCCCGGTTCACCACGAGGAACGCCTCCAGGAGCTCCTCCTGGGTCGAGACGTTGCGCTGGGGCAGGAGCTCGGCCACCGCCCGAGACATGAAGTCGGCCCGAAGCTCGATGGTGTCGGTGGGGAAGCGTTTGGGGCGGATCTCGGCCGCGATGGCCCGGGTCGCGGTGTTGCCGGCTTCGTCCCGGGCGACCGCGGTCAGCGGGAAGGGGGCCGGTTGGTTCCAGGGTAGGGCGAAGAGCGCCACCAGCACGCCGGGCGGGGCTCCTTCCACGGGGAAGGCCGGCTGCTCCAGGCCGCCCGCGGCCACACCCGCCCATGAAGCATCCGGCGCGCGCAGCACCGCCACGCCGCTCCCTCCCTGGTCCAGGTACCGCGTAAAGGAGAGCACCTCCAGGGGGGGCGGAGTCGTGTCCACCGTGACCGGCTGGGCGAGGGCGAGCCCGTCCCGGGCCAGGGGCCTCCAGAAGGCATCCCACGCGAACACTCGGAGGACCGCCTCTCCTTCCTTGAGCCCGAGGGCGGCGGGCTCCACGCGAAACTCCACCCGCTGATCGAAGGGCGCTCCCGGGAAGGTTCGGGAGAAGACGACCGCGTCGGCTCCGCCCTGGACGATCCGTACCTCAACGCCTGCCAGACCGCCGCGGGCCGCCCGGAGCTCCAGCGCCAGGGGGGTCGCCTTGCCCAGGTACCGCGGCACAGGGAGGAAGTGCGCCGCGGGCCCCGGGGCCTTCTGGCGCCACGCGAGATACCCCCCAGCGCCGGCCGCCGCGAGAAAGAAGACGAGGAACAGGGGCCAGATCCGAAAGCCGCTTCGCGCCATGCCGTCACACGTCTCCGAAAACGAGGTCGTGAAAAACCAAGGACCGAAAACCCGTCGCCTACAGCTTCAGGCGGCTCCCCGCCTCGCGGCCAGGGATGACGATACGGGTCATCTCCTGGCGCCGCAGCTCCTCCGCGGCCGACAGCATCTCCTCCACGGCGCGGCTCAGGGCTTGGGGAAACCGGTCGATGGCCTCCTCCAGGGTCGCGGCTTCGATCGGGCACTGGATGGGAATCGGCCCGGCGGGCGACATGAGCTGGCTTTCCCCCAAGAACGCCGCCTTGCGGCCCAGGTCCGGGGAGCCGTCGGGGAGTACCGGCGTGAGCCGCCGAATCGACGCAACCTTGAGGTCGGTAAAGGTCTCTTCGCGAAACAGGTTGCCGCGATCCACCCGAATCTCGAGCTGCTCTGGCTGGTCCTCTGCGCCCATGGGGCTCTCCTTTCTCTGCACCGCGCGTCAGGGACGCTGCGGCGGGTTGTCTTCGACGAGGGTCCACACCTGTTCGCCGGCGAGCTCTCCCTGCATCTCCAGGGCCTGCACGACGGCATCCAGGGCTCTTCGATGGTGCTCCAACAGATCCCGAACCACGAGAAAGGCGTCGCGGGCCAGCTCATACCGGCCGATCGACCGCAGGCACCGCTCCGCGCGTCGCCAGTCCTCCTGGGAGTGGGGCCCGGGCTGGAGCCGCTCTCCGAAGAGGAGATCCTCCGCCGCGCTGCCGCCGAACCACACCAGGGACTCCCGCCAGGGGTTGGGCTTCCTGCCGGGCAGGGCCAGGGCGGCGGGGGGCTCGGCCAGGCGCACCCGGGGAGGACGGACCCCCCGTTCCCGGCACTCCTCGGCGAAGACCAGGCAGAACGTCAACGCCCTCCCGGCCTCGCGGCAGGCCGCCCGGCGCCGGCAAAGCCCCTGCTCGGCCGGGGAAGGGTGCACTCTCCCGCAGGGACACCGTCCGCCGTTCTTCATGGGAACCTCCCTCGTGGGAGTCGCTGGCATACTAACCGATCCGAGCTCCCGGTTCGACCCCCCTCGCGGCGCCGCCGCACCGGAACCGGCGGGAGTCCGGCTCGGGGATCCTCGGGGACCCGGGATCCTGAACCAGGAGTCCGGTGTGCAGATGGTACTCCGAGGGACGGCAAGGGGCCCCGGGGTGCAGCACGCACAGTCCACATCGAAATCGGTATCGCTATCGGTATCGGTATCGAAATCGCCCCCGCCTTCGAACGCGATTTCGATCTCGATCGGCGGACAGCGAAAGGGATGGTCCCGTCTCGGTGGTCCGAGGCGCAAGCCTCGCTGGGAACAGGGCGGCGGGCCAGGGCACGCAAGGGGCTCTTGCCCTCGCCTCCGGCCCCGCCGTACCCTGGGCCCATGGAAGGACCTGCCGCCACCGTGGGGATGACTCCCGTACCCTTCCGGGGGGCGGGGGATCTGGCGCGGCCCTTGTATGCTCTCGGGTTCGTGGGGCTCGATGGGTTTCATGCGTAGGAGGCCCGCCGGGTGGGTGCCCCCCGGCCCCGTTCCCCCGGGGGCCGGCGATGCCGGGGCCGTGCCGGGTCCCGGCGAGACCCTGGACTGCCTGAGCGGGCACTGGCGGATCTTCCAGCTTCGAAGCGGACACCGCTACTCTACCGACGACCTCCTCACGGCCTGGTACGCCGCGCGCGCGGTGCTCCGAGGGCACAAGCCGCCCCAGGCCGGTCTGGACCTGGGGTGCGGGGTCGGCTCGGTGGGGCTGCTGCTGCTCTGGCGCTTCCCCGGCCTGCGTCTGGTGGGGGTGGAGGCCCAGGAGGAGAGCGCTGCCCTGGCCCGGCGCAGCCTGCGGTACAACGGAGTCCAGGATCGGGCCGAGGTGCGCCAGGGGGATCTTCGCTGCCCTGGCATCCTGGGCCCCGGGGAGCGGTTCGAGCTCGTCACCGGGAGCCCGCCCTACCTGGCCCCGGGGGAAGGGCGGCGCAGCAGCGCGGCCCAGCGGGGCCCCTGCCGGTTCGAGGACCGGGGTGGGGTGCGCGACTACCTCCGGGTCGCCGAGGGGCACCTGGCCGCGGACGGACTCGTGGTGTGGGTTCACGCCACCCGCTACCGGGAGACCAGCCTGGAGGCGGCTCGCGCCGCGGGGCTTTCCCGGCTGCGGTACCGCCCGGTGGCGTTTCGCGAAGGCAGGGAAAGCCTGATCACGTTGTTCTGCGCCGCGCGGGGCGCAGGCGCCTCCACTGTGGAAGAAGCCCCCCTGGTGGTGCGTACCGCCTCCGGCGACTACTCGGCAGACTACGCCGCCGTGCGCCGGGAGATGGGTTTCCCCGCGTGAGGGGTTGGCGGGTCGGGAGTGGTCTCAGGCGGCCTGGCTGCGAGACAGGGTCTTGACTTCCCGCCACAGCCGCCGCTTTGCGTCGGGCCCGAAACCCTGCCGGTCGGCCCAGGCGTCGAAGGCCAGTCTCTTCTCCACCGACTGCACTCGGTAGTCGCGCAGAAACTTCTCGGCCAGGTAGGCGGTGTACTCGCGGGTCATGGTGCTTCCTCCGGTCTGACCACATGTGAGATAGTGAAAAAGAATACGAGTACATGGTAGGCGTTCTGAATTGCGTCGTCAAGGCAAACCGGCACCCGCATCTTTCCCCGTTTTCCAGTGCGGCACGCGCCCCGACGATTTGCCTCGGCCGGGGCCCCGTGAGAGAATCCTTCGCTCGGGCCCCTTCGTCATGGCCCTTGTGCAAATCGCAGGAACCCCGCAGGCGGCCGTGCCGCCTGCGGGGGGAAGACGCACGGCAAGGGGGCACCAATGGATGACCGAGGGACGAGGCGTGGGGGCAGGGCGACGGGCCATTCAGCCGTCTCCCGGCTGCGGTTCTTTGCCGTGCTCGCTTGCGCGGGGGCCCTTCTGGCGCTCCTGGGAGCAGTGCGCGCTGCGGACGAGGCTCCCGGGCCGCCCCCCGAGAGCTCTGCCCAGGAAACTCCTGCCCGGGCAGCCAGGCGGCCGGTCGTCTACGTCGCGCCCGTGGAAGGCGTCATCGACCTGGGTCTGGCGCCCTTCCTGAACCGGGTCCTGGCCCAAGCCGGGGCAGAAGACGCGTCGGCGGTCATCCTCGAGATCAACACCTTCGGCGGCCGGCTCGACGCCGCGGTGCTGATCCGCGACGCGCTCCTGGAGGCGCGTCTGCCCACCGTGGCGTTCATCAACCACCGGGCCATCTCGGCCGGCGCCCTCATTGCTCTAGCGACCGAGAAGATCGCCATGGCCGGGGGGTCGACCATCGGCGCCGCGACCCCGGTGGCGGTAGGGGCCCCGGGGGCAGAGGCCCCGCCGGTGGCGGAGAAGACCGTATCGTACGTGCGCAAGGAGTTTCGCGCCACGGCCGAGAGCCGGGGCAGGCCGCCCCTCATCGCCGAGGCCATGGTGGACGCCGACGTGGAGGTGCCCGAGCTCGTGGAGAAGGGCAAGCTCCTGACCCTCACCACCGAGGAGGCGCTCGCCCACGGCGTGGCGGATTTTCGGGTGGACTCCCTGGCCGATCTTCTCGCCCGGCTGGACCTTTCGGGCGCCGAAGTGCGCCGGCCCTCGCCCACCTGGGCCGAGAACCTGGTTCGGTTTCTCACACACCCCACGGTGAGCTCGCTCCTCATGAGCCTGGGGATACTGGGAATCCTCCTGGAGATCCGCACCCCCGGGTTCGGGGTGCCGGGTACCATCGGGATCGCGAGTCTTGCCCTCTTCTTCTGGGGCCACTGGCTGGTGCAGCTGGCCGGGTGGGAGGAGCTTCTCCTGGCGGTCGCCGGCATCGTGCTCCTGGCGGTGGAGGTCTTCATCCTCCCGGGTTTCGGGATCGCGGGGGTGCTGGGGGTCGTCGCGCTGGT
>JBFLZB010000013.1 GCA_040756475.1 Thermodesulfobacteriota bacterium | reverse complement strand
GGGAGAGCCCCGAGACGGCCACGAACCACCACTCGGCGGCCGGAGAAAACGCCAGGACCCCCAGCACGGCGCTGGTGGCTGCGGCAAGTCCCAGGGCAAAGCGCCGCAGGGCCGGGTAGCCCTCGCCCCTTTCGCCCAGCAGAGCGATGCCCACCTCCTGGTACGAGAGGCCCAGGCAGCTGAAGAGGAAGACCAGGGCCCGAACCACGGGGAAGACGGCCAGAGATTCCACCGGGTTCCTTCCTTGGGCCAGGAAGAAGGTCATCAGGGGGTGGACGGCCAGGGTGAGCACGGAGCTCGCCGCCAGGGGGTAGTAGAAGGCGGTTATGGACCCGTAGGTGAGGGGAGCGAGCTCCGACTCCTCCCGGGCCAGGACTCGGCGCACCGACTCCCGGGCCATCAGCCGGCTCGCGAGGGCTTCGGCCAGAACCCCGGCGGAGAGCGCGCCGGCCCCCGCCAGCGCCCCCGGCACCCCCGCCGCGGCCAGGGCCAGGGAAACCGAACCCATGGTCCCGAGCCGCACGGCCGTGCCGTACCCCACCCGGCGGGTGAGTCCGCCCCGGATGAGGAGCCCCTGGTAGAGGCGCCGGTATCCGATAGCGCCGGGCCAGGGCAGCAGCAGGGCTACGGCGCCCCAGGTGAGCTCCGCGATCTCCGGCGGCAGGGCAAACAGCCCCAGGGCCATCCACCGGAAGACGGGGGGGACGAGCAGAAGGGCCATGAGGGCGGTCACCAGGGCGCTCAGGCCGTACGTGAAGCGGCGCATCTTCCGAAACGAGGCGCGGTTGCGGGCCAGGGCCGTGGTGGCGCCCATGATCATGATGACCGGCGCCTCCAGGATGAGGGCCAGCGACAGGGCCACTCCGAAGGCCGCCAGATGGAACACCGGGTCGGGAAGCCGGGCGATCACCGCGGCCAGGAAGGGGCCCTCCAGGGCCATCATGAGCCAGGTGGCGGCCAGGGGGGCCCAGAAGGGGAGGATGCGGCGCGCGGTGAGTCCCCCTTCGGGGACGGCGGGGGTCATGCCCCGGCGCGTTCCCGCCGAGCTCGCACCGAGGCCGGCGTCAGCTCCGGGGTCTCCTGTTCCAGGTTCAGGAGCACGAGGGCGCCGAGCACCAGGGCCCCACCCATGGCCTGGGGCCGCGTCAGGGCCTCTCCCAGGAGGAAGAAGGCCAGGGCACCTGCGGCGATCGGCTCCAGGATGGCGGTGATGCTGGCCCGGGTGGACCGGATGTGGTTCACCCCCACGAAGTACAGGCCAAAGGGCACCAGGGTGCCCGCCACCGCGACATACGCGATGCCTGCCCACTGGGCGGCCGTGTAGCCGGCGGTGAGGTAGTGAAAGGGCGCGTAGAGCACGTGTAGCGACACGGCGGCGAATACCAGCGCGTAGCACAGCACGGTCCAGGGCGAGTAGCGGTGCATCCCCCGCTCCCCCAGGAGGGAGTAGGCGGCGAAACATGCGCCCGAGACGAGCCCGGCGACGGCCCCGGCCCGGTCCAACCCCGCCAGGGACAGGCCGTACGCCCCCACCACGAGGTAGGCTCCCAGGAGCGCACACGTCAGGGAGGCAGCCTTGAGCGGGGTGAGCTTCTCCTTCCAGAAGAGGATCGCAAAGGAAGCGATCCACACGGGCGACGTGTACTGGAGGAGGATGGCGGCGGCGATGTGGATCTTGCTGATGGCGTAGAAGTAAGTGGCCTGCACCGCCGCCATCGCGAACCCCCCGAGCACCGCAAAGTACGCGACGTCGCGGCGCCGGATGCGCAGCAGGCCGGGCCTGGCGAACCCGAAGCAGGCCAAGAGCAGCGCAGCCGCCAGGGTGACCCGCAGCTGCACCAGGGCCAGGGGAGGGATCCCCTGCGCGAACAGGGCCTTCCCGGCCACGCCGGAAGAGGCCCAAAGCAGGGCGGCCGCCGCCACGCTCAGGTAGCCGGCGGCCGCACCGGAGGGGCGATAGGACACGGATGCACCTCGGTGGGAACGGGAAAGCAAGCCCAACATCCTAACCCCGGGCCGACTCGTTTCCCACCAAAAAGTGGGACGCCTCCTCCCCTGCTGCCGGCCGGCCCGGTCCCCCCCGGCAGAGGGTCGCCGCCGCGGCGTAGGGCGAGCACCTACAAGACCATCGGCAGCGAGCCCACAGAAAGAAAGGGCGTGTGCCGATTGAGGCGCCGGTGGTGCCCACCTAGCATGGCGCCGGGCTCAAAAACCGTTATGCAACCGCGGGTTGGGGGTCGGGGACGGGGGGCGCCCGACACGGGGTTCGGCGGTAGCGCCAGGCCGGGCTTCCCTTTCGCGGCGGTGCCGTGGCGGCTGCCGCACCTGGTTTCGAGCGGCACGGACGCCGGGACCTGCTGGGGAAGGGCCGAGAGCTCTTTCGCAAACCCGGGACCATTCTGGCGCGCCGGCGGGCACGCGCAGACCGACGACGACCTGGCAGCCGGGTCGCTTGCGACAAACCTGCAATCTGGGAGGAGACGCCGTGGACATGACGACGCCCTACGACAACATTCCGGTACGGATGGACGGGCCCAACATGTGGGATTACGAGGAGGTGTGCCGCACCTTCCAGTTCCAGGTGCCCGAGTTCTTCAACTTCGGGTTCGACGTGATCGACCGCTGGGCCGCGGACCGCTCGAAGCTCGCCATGGTGTGGGCCGACTCCACCGGCACCGACATCCGCAAATACTCCTTCTACGACCTGCAGGTCATGTCGAACCGCTTCGCCAACGAGATGCGCCGGGCGGGGGTGAAGAAGGGCGACCGGCTCTTCGTGATGGTGCCCCGGGTGGTGGAGTGGTACGCGGTGATGCTCGGGAGCTTCAAGCTGGGCGTGGTGCCCATGCCCGCGCCCAACATCCTGGTGCCCCACGACGTGGAGTACCGGATCAACCAGTCCGACGCCGTGGGCGCGGTGATGTGGCACGACAACGTCTCGAAGATCGACGACGTGCGCTCCCACTGCCCCACGCTCAAGCACTTCTGGTCGGTGGGTGGCAAGAAGGAGGGCTGGCTGTCCTACGAGGAGCAGGCGGCGAAGGCCTCGCCCAAGCTCTCCCGCGAGGAGATCGAGCCCACCCGCTCCGACGACGTGCTCCTCATCTACTTCACCTCGGGAACCACCAAGTTCCCCAAGATGGTGCCCCACACCCAGGCCAGCTACGGCATCGGCCACATCATCACCGCGAAGTTCTGGCAGGATCTCAAGCCCACCGACCTCCACTGGACCCTCTCCGACACCGGCTGGGCCAAGGCGGCCTGGGGCAAGCTCTTCGGCCAGTGGCAGCTCGGGACTGCCGTGATGGTGCACGACGCGGCGGGCAAGTTCGACGCCAAGACGCACCTCAAGATCATCCAGGACTGCGGGGTGACCACGTTTTGCGCGCCGCCCACGGCCTACCGGATGCTCATCCTGGAGGACCTCACCAAGTTCGACCTCACGGGCATCCGCCACTCCTGCGCCGCCGGCGAGCCCCTGAACCCCGAGATCATCAAGGTGTGGAAGGAGCACACCGGCACCACGATCTACGACGGCTTCGGGCAGACCGAGACGGTGAACCTGATTGCCAACTTCCCCTGCATGCCCGTGAAGTTCGGTTCGATGGGCAAGCCCACACCCGGCTTCCACATCGAGGTGGTGGACGACAACGGCGTGGCCGTGCCCGTGGGCGAAGAGGGGCACATCGCCGTGAAGGTGAAGCCCGAGTGGCCGGTGGGCCTGTTCCGGGAGTACTGGCGCAACCCCGAGGCCACGGCCGAGAGCTTTGCGGGCGACTGGTACTACACCGGCGACAAGGCCACCAAGGACGAGGAGGGGTACTTCTGGTTCGTGGGCCGGGCCGACGACGTGATCAAGGCCTCGGGCTACCGGATCGGCCCCTTCGAGGTGGAGAGCGCGCTCCAGAGCCACGACGCGGTGGCCGAGAGCGCGGTGGTGGGCTCCCCCGACGAACTGCGGGGCACCATCGTCAAGGCCTTCATCATCCTGGCCCCGGGGTACGAGGCCTCCGACGCCCTGGCGAAGGACATCCAGAACCACGTCAAGCGCGAGACCGCCCCCTACAAGTACCCCCGCGAGATCGAGTTCGTGAAGGAGCTCCCGAAGACCGTCTCGGGCAAGATCCGCCGGGTGGAGCTTCGCAAGCTCGAGGAGCAGCGAAAGGCCGCCCAGGGCTGATTCCCCTCCCGCTCCGGGGCCGCGTCGGGACGCGGCCCCGGAGCCTTGGGATCGCTCGTCCCGCGGTGCTTTGTCGCCGGCTTACCGACCGGCCGTTTGTCCGTCCTGTTCGCTCCCCGGCCGAGCCCGGCCGGGGGTCACCGCACACCGAGGAGGAGTCGATGAACAACCCGTACAAGAAGGAGTGCCTGCTCACGCTGGTGGCGTTCTTCCTGGCGGCATTCCTGACCCACATCTACCCGCTCTACTTCCTCTTCCCGGGCCTGACCCAGCTCGACATTCTCGGGTATCCGGCCCACTACTTCCTCACCCTGTTCATCGGGTGGGTGGTGCTGATGCCCCTGTACTGGATCTACCTGGTACTGAGCGAGAAGATCGACCGGGAAATGGCCCAGACCAGCATGGAGAAGGTGGCCCTGGAAGAGAAGGCCGCGAAGGGGGGTGCCCGATGATCCGATTCCTCCTCGCCGTCGCCGCCGCCCTGGTGCCCTGCGCCGCCCTGGCCCAGGAGGGCATGAAGACCTACAAGTTCGAGCCCACTGCGGGCGTCTCGACCCTCGGGCTGATCTACACGGTCCTGATGGTCGCGTCCTTCCTCTGGTTGGGCTGGCTCGCCAAGAAGCGCGTGTCCACCTCCGACGACTACTACACGGCGGGCCGGGGCATCGGGGCCCTCTCCAACGGCCTGGCCATGACCTCCAACTACATGAGCCTCGCGACCTTCCTGGGGTTCACGGCGCTCATCTGGCAGCTCCAGTTCCTCCTGGTGGCCTTCGTCATGAGCTGGCTCGCGGGTTTCGTGATGATCTCCGTCTCGGTGGCCCCCTGCCTGCGGCGCTGGGGCAAGTTCACGAGCATGCAGTTCATCGGCGAGCGCTACGGCCACACGGCCAAGATCATCTCGGTGCTGTGCATGATCCTGCTCGCCCAGCTCTACCTGGTGGGCCAGATGAAGGGGATCGGCAACGTCTTCCAGGTGATGTTCCACTGGGACTACACCACGGGTCTTGTGGTGGGCGGTCTGGTGGTGACGGCCTACGTGACCATCGGGGGCATGTACGGGCTCTCGTACAACCAGACCCTCCAGGCGGTGATTATGGGCATCGCCCTCATCGTGCCCACGGGGATCATCCTATGGAAGCTCAACGCCGGGATGGGCAGCTTCTTCCCCCCCCTCGGGTACGCCACGCTGGTCCCCGACATGGTGGCCTCGCTCCCCAGCTACTTCGACCCCTTCACGACCGTGGGCGGGAAGGTGCCCCTGAGCTTCAAGTACTACACCGCCATCGTGCTCAGCCTGGCCATGGGCACCATCGGCCTGCCCCACATCGCCATGCGCTACTTCACCGCGCCCTCGGTGCGCGACGGCAAGGTCGCCACCATGTGGGGCATCTTCTTCATCGGGATCGTGTTCTTCACCACCTTCGCCATCGGCTTTGCCGCAAAGCTCTATACGCTGCGCGTGCTCAACGCCCAGGGCCTCTCCATCGACCCGAAGGAAGCCGACCTCCTGGTGGTGGTCATGAGCCAGGCGTTCACCCCCGCGTGGATCGCGGCCCTGCCGATCGCCGGGGCGCTCGCCGCTGGCATGTCCACTGTGGCCGGTCTGCTCATGGTGATCGGCACCGGCATCGGGCACGACATCTACTCCACCATCGTCGCCAGCTCCGATGACCGCACCAAGGTAAAGATGGGGCTCTTCTTCACCGCCTTCGGCGGTATCGTCACCATCCTGCTCGCCCTGCGGCCGCCGGACTTCCTCCTCACCAGCGTCATCTGGGCCTTCGTGGTGGCGGCCTCGACCTTCACGCCGGTCCTGATCCTGGGGATCTGGTGGAAGGGCGCCAACAAGGCGGGCGCCATCGCCGGCATGGTGGTGGGTCTGGTCCTCTCGGTGACCCTGTGGTGGACCAAGGGGCAGCTCTTCGGGATGCAGCTCGTGAACCTGGGCCCCCTGGGGCACCTGGTGGGAGCCATCTTCTCCGGCTCCGCGGCGTGGTTCGTGGTGGTCGTGGTGAGCCTGCTCACCGGCGGGGAGAAGAACGAGAAGGTGCTCCGCGAGGTGGACCGCATCCACGGCTGGCTCGACTACGACCCCCGGCGCTACAATGGGAAGCTATTTCCCGTGGGATGCGCCGTGGCGGCCCTGCTCCTGATGCTCTGGTCCGCCATGCCCAATGCCCCGGCCAAGGCCACCGCCTCGGCTCCGGCTCCGGCTCCGGCTCCGGCGGCGGCCGTGGCCCAGAAGTGATCCCGTGCGGGG
Source organism: Thermodesulfobacteriota bacterium (assembly GCA_040756475.1). Taxonomy (NCBI): domain Bacteria; kingdom Pseudomonadati; phylum Thermodesulfobacteriota; species Thermodesulfobacteriota bacterium. The sequence continues at coordinate 40,732 of JBFLZB010000013.1, read as the reverse complement.
AGTCCGGGGTCGTGCCCCGGGCTCCCCGCTTCCTCCCGAGAATCCCATGCTCCTCGTCGACCTGTTCCTGTTGCGCGAGACCCCCTACCGCCACGCCGCCGAGAGCCCCCGGGCTCCCCTGTGGATGGCGGCCTTCGTTCTGGGCACCGGCACCCTCTACGGAGGGCTGGTGGCGTGGTTCCAGCGGCTCCTCGATGCGCCGTTGCAGGGCGTGGCGGTGGCCGACATCCCCTGGAAGCTCCTCCTGGGGGGCAACGTCATCTCCGGGGTGCTCGCGGCGCTGGTCTTCCACGGGGGCGTGACCCTCATCGTGTGGCTCATGACCCGGGGGGTCGGGGGCCCGGGACGCCTCGGGCTCCTGTACCGCGCCACTGCCTACCTCCTGGTCCTGGGCGCCCCCGCGCTGCCCCGGCTCGCCCTGGAGAGCGCCGCGGCCGGCGCTCCGGGGGCGGAGCTCCCCTTCGCGGCCCTGGTCTCGGCCCTGGCCTGGATCTCCCCGGCCCTGCTGCTTCCCGGACTCTATCGACTGGTGCGCGCAACCCAGGGCCTCGGACCGGGGCGTAGCGCGCTGGCGGTCTTCCTGGCGGGGTTTTTCGTCTTCGCGGTGGCGTTTGCGGTGTAGGCTTCCCTCCAGGGTGCATCCTCGTTCTGTATATGTAAACCATTGTAATTGAAAGAACTTTTTCCGGTGCGGTGTTCCGGATGCTAGGCTGTGCGCTACGGGAGAGGAGGTCCCCATGCGCGCGGTGTACCTGTTCGGGTTCTCCCCGGAGGGAGAGGTCCAACTCTCCGCCTTCCTGGCGCGGCGGGGCGTGTTTGGCGAGCCCCTGCCCGGGACGGCGTGCAGTCCCCGGGAAGCGCTGCTCTTCGACGGCATTGCCCGCGCGCAGTGGGTGGAGTTGCTCGAGCGGTGGCCCGAACGCCCGCCGGCCGAGCGGGTGGCCGCCCTCTTCCCCCCGGACTACCTGCCGATCTTCGACGCCGGCCTCTTCCCCTCCTGGGTGAGCTGCGTGGCATACCCCCGACTCGAGGACTACCTGGGCGACTGCCCGGGGGCCGAGGAGGGGAACCCCTCCAGGGCTCCCGAGCGGGCGGGCTGCGAGGAGCCGGGGGGGGTCGTGGGGCTCGTGACGGTGGAGGTCCTGGGGCCTACCGGAGCCCGCTTCGTGTCGCAGCGCCCGCGGGAACCGGGAGAGCGGGTGACGATCCATCTGGCGTTTCGCGCCCGGGGGGCGGTGTCCCTTCCGGCCGAGGTGGTCTCCGTGCGCCGAAGGACGGCCCGGGGGTTTCGGTGTGTGGCCTCGTTCGCCGGGGCGCCGGCCGCCGCCCGCCGCTCCCTCGTGCGGCACCTGTCCGGCCGGGGGTGAGCCCCCGGGGGGGCCCTTCCGGGGCCCCGTTTCACCCGAGCCCTCGACAGCCCCTGCCTCTGTGCCCCCACGTGCTCCATTGATCTGCGCCGCGGCATCGCCTACCTTGCCCCCGTTGCGCCGTGCGCCGACGAGTGCCGCACGGAGAGAACCGGTTCGGAGGAGGGGGCATGACCTGCGGGAACCGCCGACACACCTATGCCTGGGCCCTGTACGACTGGGCGAACTCCGCGTTCGCCACGACGGTAATGGCCGGGTTCTTCCCCCTGTTCTTCAAGGAGTACTGGAACGCCGGGGTGGAGCCCGCGGTGAGCACCTTGCGGCTGGGGGTGGCCAACTCGGTGGGGAGCCTCGTGGTGCTGGCCCTGGCCCCGGTGCTCGGCGCCATCGCCGACCGGGGCGGGTTCCGCAAGCGGTTTCTCTTCTTCTTCGCGGCCCTCGGGGTTGCGGCCACCGCGGGGCTCTATGCCGTGGGCCAGGGCCAGTGGGCGGCGGCGGCGGCCCTCTACGCCACCGGGCTCGTGGGGTTCGCGGCGGGCAACATCTTCTACGATGCCCTCCTGGTGGGGGTGGCGGGGGAGGACCGGGTGGACGTGGTCTCGGCCCTGGGGTACGCCCTGGGGTATCTGGGGGGCGGCCTCCTCTTCGCCGCCAACGTGTCCATGGCGCTCTTTCCCTCCTGGTTCGGGTTTCAGGACGCGTCCGAGGGAGTGCGGGCGTCGTTTGTCACCGTGGCGGCGTGGTGGGCGGTCTTCGGAGTACCCCTTTTCCTCTTCGTGCCGGAAGGCCGGCCCCGGGCGCGGCTCGCGCCCCTGGAGGCGGTGCGCAGCGGCTTTCGCCAGCTTGCGGCAACCTTCCGGGAGATACGCCGCCTGCGGGTGGTGTTCCTCTTCCTCGTGGGGTATTGGCTCTATATCGACGGGGTCGACACGATCATCCGGATGGCGGTGGACTACGGTCTGGCCCTCGGGCTGTCCTCCCAGGGCCTCATCACCGCGCTGCTGGTGACCCAGTTCGTGGGGTTCCCCTCGGCCATCGGGTTTGGCTGGCTCGGCCAGAGGATGGGACCCAAGACGGGCATCTACCTGGCCCTCGCCGTGTACGTGGGCGTGACCGTGTGGGCGTACTTCATGGACAGCGAGGCGGAGTTCTTCGCCCTTGCGGTGACGATCGGGCTCGTCCAGGGGGGCGTGCAGTCCTTGAGCCGGTCCTTCTACACCCGCCTCATCCCCCCGTCGAAGGCCGGGGAGTTCTTCGGCTTCTACAACATGATGGGAAAGTTCGCCGCGGTGGTGGGGCCGGTGGCCATGGGCTGGGTCGCGGTGGCCACGGGGGAGCCGCGGCGCGCGATCTTCGCCGTGACCTTCCTGCTCGTGGCGGGCGGCGTGTGCCTCTTCTTCGTGGACGAGCAGAAGGGGCGCCGGGCCGCCCAGGCGCTGGAGCGGGTCTGAGACTTCCAGTATCCGGCCCCGTCTCGGGGGACGAAGGCGCAACGGAGTCCTCCCCTTCCCTGCAATCGCAATCGCTATCGGTATCGAACTCGATTTCGATTTCGACCTGGTGGGCGTGCCCGGTTGGGACCCGGGGGGGCGAGCTCCGGCCGCCCCCCGCCTTGACAACGCTCGGGGCCGGTTCGTAGCATGCCGGAACCCACCGAGGAGGCATCATGGATCGGGAAGAAGGGTGCGGCACCGGGGAGGGGAAGGGCGGCCGAAGAGAGGAGCCCTCTGCCGGGGGACCCCCCGAGGAACCGTTGCTGGAGCCCTCCGCGGGCGCCCAGGGCGGGCCGACCCCGGAGGACGCCGCGGCCCTGGCGGAGGAGCAGCGCACCGTAGACGCCGCGGCCCTCCTGCCGGCGGCGGGTACCCCGGTGCCCCGAGCCCGCGAGGCGGACCGGACGGTGGTCCTGGCCGTGGTCGCCCTGGTGCTCCTTCTCCTCCTGGGGTGGCTCGGGGGCACCGCCGTCTGGCAGCTGCGCCGTGACCTGGCGGCCCTGGAGGCGCGGCTGGCGGCTTCGGAGGGCCGCGCTGCGCGAAGCGAGCAGATCCAGGCCCGGGCCGCGCTCCTGCGGGTCCAGGCGGACCTGGAGGCGCTTCGCCGGAGCCTGCCGGCGGATGCGGCCGAGGACGTGGCCCGGGCCGAGTCGCTTTTGCGCCAGGTAGCAGAGCGCCAGACCACCGGCGTGCAACCGGGCGGGCAGTAGCGCAGCCGTCGGCCCCCTGGGGTCGACCCGGCACGGAGCGCGCCCGCTTCGAGACAGGAGGACCGGGATGTCCGGGAGTCGCGTCTGCTGCACCCAGTTCTGGCTTCGCAAGCTCCACAGCCTTACCGGGTTCGTCTTCCTGGGGTACTTCCTCTGCCTCCACGTCCGGGGGGTGGGCGTGTGGTCGAGCACGGCCCACCGGCTCCTGCTCCTCTACCTGCCGCTCCTGTTCCACGGGATCTACGGCCTCTACATCACCTACGAGTCCGCCCCAAACCTCCTGCGCTACGGCTGGGTGCGCAACTGGATGTACTTCGGGCAGCGGGCCACGGGGGTCTTGCTCGTCGTCTTCATTCCCCTGCACCTGGGGGATCTCCTCGGGGGCGCGGCCTATGGGGCGGCCGCCTGGTACCGGTGGGTATGGACGGCGGGGCTCTTGGCCGCCGTCTTCCACCTGGCCAACGGCATCTTCGGCACGGCCATCGACTGGGGCATCACCGTGGGACCCCACAGCCAGCGGGTCTTCGTGGGGGTGAGCTTCGCGGCGTTCGCCGTGCTCGCTGCGTACGGCCTCTACACCCTGTCCCTGTTCTGATCGAGGAGGCAAACGGTGGAGCGCAAGAACATCGTGGTGGTGGGGGGCGGGCTGGCGGGCCTCATGGCCGCGGTGCGCGCTGCGGAGCAGAACTTCCACGTGGACCTGGTGAGCATCGTCCCGGTGCGGAGGTCCCACTCGGTGTGCGCCCAGGGCGGCATCAACGCGGCGGTGAACACCAAGGGCGAGGGGGACAGCCCCTGGGAGCACTTCGACGACACGGTCTACGGCGGCGACTTCCTCGCCAACCAGACGCCGGTGAAGCGGATGTGCGAGGCGGCGCCGGGCGTCATCTACCTCTTCGACCGCCTGGGGGTGATGTTCAACCGCACCGCGGAGGGCCTGCTGGACTTCCGGCGCTTCGGGGGCACCAGGCACCACCGCACCGCCTACGCGGGCGCCACCACGGGCCAGCAGCTTCTCTACGCCCTCGACGAGCAGGTGCGCCGCTACGAGGCGGCAGGCCTGGTGACCCTGTACGAAGGGTGGGAGTTCCTTTCCGCGGTGATCGACGAGCGGGGCGCGTGCCGGGGCGTCACGGCGCTCCACCTGGCGGGGAGCGAGGTGCGGGCGCTTCCCGCCCGGGCCGTCATCCTGGCCACCGGCGGGCCGGGCCTGGTCTTCGGCAAGTCCACCAACTCGGTCATCAACACGGGCGCCGCCGTGGGGAGCGTCTACACCCAGGGGGTGCGCTACGCGAACCCGGAGTTCATCCAGGTCCACCCCACGGCCATCCCGGGGGAGGACAAGCTGCGCCTCATGAGCGAGTCGGCCCGGGGCGAAGGGGGGCGGGTCTGGGTGCCCCGAGACGGGAAGCCCTGGTACTTCCTGGAGGAGAAGTACCCGGCCTACGGCAACCTCGTGCCCCGCGACATCGCCACCCGGGAGATCTTCGACGTGTGCGTGACGCGCGGCCTGGGGGTGGACGGGCAGATGCAGGTGTACCTGGACGTGAGCCACCTGCCCCCGGACTTCCTGGAGGTGAAGCTCGGCGGCATCCTGGAGATCTACCGCAAGTTCACCGGCCACGACCCCGCGCGGGTGCCCATGAAGGTCTTCCCGGCGGTCCACTACTCCATGGGGGGGCTCTGGGTGGACTTCGACCAGATGACCAACGTGCCGGGCCTCTTCGCGGCCGGGGAGTGCGAGTACCAGTACCACGGCGCCAACCGCCTGGGGGCCAATAGCCTGCTCTCGTGCATCTACGGGGGGCAGGTGGCGGGCCAGCGGGCCATGGAGTATGCCGAGGCGGGGGAGGGCGCGGGGGCCGGGTCCGCGTTCGACGCCGAGGTGAAGCGCCAGGCCGCCTTCCTGTTGGAGATCGGGGGGCGCGAAGGCAGCGAGAACCCCTACCGCCTCCACCGGGAGCTCGGCCGGATCATGACCGAGAACGTCACGGTGGTGCGCTACGACGACCAGCTCGACGAGACCCTGGAGAAGCTCGGGGAGCTCCGGGAGCGCTGGCGGGGGATCGGGTTGGCCGACCGCGGCCGGCGCCTCAACCAGTCGCTCCACTTCACGCGCCAGCTCTACTACATGCTCGAGCTCGCCCACGCCATGACGCTCGGGGCGCGGCTGCGCGACGAGAGCCGGGGCGCCCACTACAAGCCCGACTTCCCCGAGCGCGACGACGAGCGGTTCCTGAAGACGACCCTGGCCGCCTGGACCCCCGAGGGCCCCCGGATCGACTACGAGGACGTGGACGTCCAGTACATCCCGCCCCGGCCGCGCGTGTACGACGTGGACAAAAAGGAGGCTCTCGCATGAGCCAGACGGTGCGCCTGAAGATCCGCCGCCAGGAGGCCCCCGGCGCGCCGGCGCGCTGGGAGGAGTTTGCCGTGGCGCGCGCCGCCTCGATGAACGTGATCACGTGCCTCCAGGAGATCCAGAAGAACCCCGTGGACGCCCAGGGCAGCGCCACGACCCCGGTGGCGTGGGACTGCAACTGCCTGGAGGAGGTCTGCGGGGCGTGCTCCATGGTCATCAACGGCAGGGCGCGGCAGGCCTGCACGGCCTTGGTGGCCGATCTCGCGGAGCCCATCGTGCTCGAGCCCCTCTCTAAGTTCCCCGTGGTGCGCGACCTCGCCGTGGACCGGGAGTCGATGTTCGCGAGCCTCAAGCGCATCAAGGGGTGGGTGCCGGTGGACGGCACCTACAACCTGGGCCCCGGCCCGCGCCTCATGGAGAAGCAGCGCCAGTTCGGCTACCGCCTGAGCCGGTGCATGACCTGCGGCTGCTGCATGGAGGCGTGTCCCCAGGTCAACGCGCGCACCAACTTCATGGGCCCTGCTCCCCTGGCCCAGGCGCTCTACTTCAACATCTCGCCCATCGGGAAGGCGCTGGCCGACGAGCGCCTGGAGGCGATCATGGGGGACGGGGGCATCACCGAGTGCGGCAACGCCCAGAACTGCGCCAAGGCATGCCCCAAGGAAGTGCCCCTCACCACGGCCATCGCAGACCTGAACCGGGCGACCACCTGGTATTTCTTCAAGAACTGGCTGACCCGGTAGAATGGCGGTTCTTCCTCGGTGCGCACCGCTGGGCAGCGTCGCCCGGCTCGCGGCCTGGTGCCTGGCGTGCCTGGCGGTGCTCGTGCCGCTGCGGGTGGCCCAGTACGTCCACGAGGGGCGGGGTACCGGCACCGTGCGCCTGGAAGTTCCGCCAGGGGCCACGGGGGATGCGGTGGCCCGGTCCCTGGCGCAGGCCGGCCTCGGGCCCTGGGAGCGGGGAACCCGCTGGGGCCTGCGGGTCTGGGCGCGCCCGGAGCGCTGGAAGGCGGGCACCTACGCCTTCGAGGCGCCGGTGCGCCTGGTGGACGTCTTCGCCGACCTGGAGGCGGGCCGGGTCGAGCTTCTGGGGGTGACGTTTCCCGAAGGGGCTACCGTGCGGGAGATGGCTGCCGGGCTGGAGGCTGCCGGGATCGTGTCGGCCCGGGAGTTTGCCGACCTCGCACTGGATGTGGGGGCACCCGAGCGGTGGGGGCTTCCCGGACCCACCCTGGAGGGGTACCTCTTCCCCGACACCTACCGCTTTGCCCGGGGGCTGCCGGCCGAGCGGGTGGCCGACGCCCTGATCCGGCGCTTCCGCGAGGTGGCGGAGCCGCTGCTGCCCGAGGCGCAGGCGCGGGGGCTCGACCTGCGCTCGTGGGTAACCCTGGCCTCGGTCGTGGAGAAGGAGACCGGCGCCCCCGGGGAGCGGGCCCTGGTGGCCGCCGTGTTCCACAACCGGCTCTCCCGCAAGATGCGCCTGGAGAGCGACCCCACGGTGATCTACGGCCTGGAGGAGTTCGACGGCAACCTGCGCCGGGCCGACCTGCGGCGCGACACGCCCTACAACACCTATACCCGGTTCGGGCTGCCCCCGGGGGCCATCGCGAACCCCGGACGCGCCAGCCTGGAGGCGGTGCTTCGGCCCGCCGACGTGCCCTATCTCTTCTTCGTTAGCCGAAACGACGGCACCCACGTCTTCTCGGTGACCTATGAGGAGCACCGCCGGCACGTGGACCTCTTCCAGCGCCGGAGCGGCCGGTGAAGGGCAGGGTGCGGGGCCGGGGGCGGCTGGGGGCGGCGGTGGGGCTTTCCCTGTGCCTGGCGGCGGCCGGGGCCGGCGCCGCCGTGCTCGACGCCATCGCGGCGCGGGTGGACACGGCGGTCATCACCTGGAGCCGGGTGCTCCAGGAGCGGGAGCTCCTGCGCCGGGAAGGGGCGACGGGGGAGGCGCTGGAGCCCGCCGCGGTGCGCGACGCCCTGGTGCGCCGGGAGCTCCTCCTGGCGGAGGCGCGAAAGCTGCGCCTGGAACCCGCTTCGGGTGCCGTGGCCGAGCAGACGGCCCGGTGGGAGGACCGGCACGGGAAGAGCGGGTGGGGGGAGCTGGCCCTTCTCGGTCTGGACCGGGCAGCCATCGCGGATCGGCTCGCGCGGCTGGCTCTGGTGGAGGCGTACCTGGCGCTGCGCCGGGAAATGACCTTCGTGCCGGAGGCCGAGATTCGCACCCAGTACGGCCGCCGCAGCGAAGACTTCGGGGGCAGGCCCCTGGCCGAGGTGCGCGAGGCCGTGAGGAGCCACCTGGCGCAAACCGTCTTTCAGCGGGAGCTGGACCAATGGATCGAGCGGCAGATAAAGCAGGGCAGGGTCTGGGTGAACCCCCTGCCGGAGTCGTGAGCTTGCGGGAGCACGCCCAGATCCTCTTCGAGGCTGCGGTGGCGGCGGCCGAGCCCCGCCGGGCGGTGGCAGCGCACCTGCGGGTGGTCGAAGACCGTCTCGGGGTGCGCACCCCGGAGGGGGAGACGTGGGTGGACCTGCCGCGTGCCGGGGCGGGCAGGGTCCTCGTCGTGGGGGCGGGCAAGGGTTCGGCGCCCATGGCCCAGGCGGTGGAAGAGGTCCTGGGCCCGCGGGTGTGGGGGGGCGCGGTGTGCGTCAAGGACGGGCACGGCGTGCCCCTGGAGCGGGTGTCGGTCCTCCAGGCCTCCCACCCGGTGCCCGACGCGCGCGGACTCGAGGCGGCGGCTCGCATCCTGGAGCTGGTCCGGGGGGCGGGGCCCGAGGACCTGGTGATCTCGGTCTTCTCGGGGGGAGGGTCGGCGCTCCTCACCCTTCCCGCGCCGGGGGTTTCCCTGGAGGACCTTCGGGAGCTCACCGCGCTTCTGCTCGCCTGCGGAGCCTCCATCGGAGAGATCAACGCCCTGCGAAAGCACCTCTCCCAGGTGTCGGGGGGGCGGCTCGCCGTGGCTGCGCACCCGGCCCGGGTGGTCAACCTGGTGCTCTCCGACGTCGTGGGGGACAAGCTCGACGTCATCGCCTCCGGACCCCTCAGCGCGGACCCGAGCACCTTTGCCCGTGCCCGCGAGACCCTGCGCCGCTATGGCCTGGAGGACCGGGTCCCTCCCGCCGTGCACCGGGTGCTGGAGGCGGGGGAGCGGGGTGAGGTGCCCGAGACCCCCAAGGAAGGTCACCCTGCCCTGGAGGGGGTGGTCCACGCCGTGGTAGGGTCCAACCGCCTGAGCCTGGAGGCCGCGGCGGATGCGGCGCGGCGGCTCGGCTACCGCCCCCTGCTCCTGAGCTCCCGGCTCCAGGGCGAGGCCCGGGAGGCCGCGCGCTTCCTCGCGGCCGTGGCCAAGGAAAGCCAGCTCTCCGGCGACCCGGTGCCTCCCCCCGCCTGCCTCCTGGCCGGGGGGGAGACCACCGTGACCCTGCGGGGCACGGGCAAGGGGGGCAGAAACCAGGAACTGGCCCTGGCCCTGGCCCTGGAGCTGGAGGGGTGGCCGGGAATCGCGGGCCTGTCCGGCGGCACCGACGGCACCGACGGACCCACCGACGCAGCGGGGGCCGTGTGCGACCACGCCACGGCCCCTCGGGCCCGGAGCCGAGGTCTCGACCCCCGCCGGCACCTGGACGACAATGACAGCTACGCCTTCTTCGACGCCCTGGGGGATCTGGTGCGCACCGGCCCGACCCGCACCAACGTGATGGACGTGCAGGTCCTCCTGGTGGGGCCGCGCACCCCGAAAGTGCTGGAAAGTAACCGTGGCGGGTGATAGGCTTCGCGCTTTGTTCCCTTTCGCACGAGAATCGGCCTGGCCATGTACGAGCTGAAGATCGAGGACTCCTTTGCCGCGGCCCACAACCTGCGGGGCTACAAGGGCCAGTGTGAGGCGCTCCACGGGCACAACTGGAAGGTGGAGGTGGTGGTGCGCGCCGATCGGCTCGACGCCACCGGTCTGGCCATCGACTTCCAGGAGCTCAAGGGGGCGACCTCCCAGATCCTGGATACCCTGGACCACGGGTATCTGAACGAGATGCCCGCCTTTCGCGACCAGAACCCCTCGTCGGAGCTCATCGCCCGGTTCATCTTCGAGGAGCTGGCCCGCCGCATCGAGCGCGAGGGATTGTGGGTCCACCGGGTGACCGCGTGGGAGAGCGACAAGGCCTGCGCGAGCTACCTGCGCACCTGAGCTCCCATGGTCCTCGAGGACATCCAGAGCAAGCGGGACCACCGGCAGATCGCCATCGACAAGGTGGGGGTCAAGAACATCACGTATCCGGTCACCGTGCTCGACAAGACCCACGGGGAGCAGCACACGGTCGCCACGGTGAACATGTCGGTGGGCCTGCCGCACCACTTCAAGGGCACCCACATGAGCCGGTTCGTGGAGGTGCTCAACGAGTACCGTCACGGCATCGCCGTGAGAAACTTCCCGCACCTGCTGGAGAAGATCCGCGAGAAGCTCGACGCCGTATCGGCCCACATGGAGATCCACTTCCCCTACTTCATGGAGAAGCGGGCCCCCGTGAGCCGGGAAGTGTCGATCATGTCGTACCAGTGCGCCCTGAAGGGATCCATCCGCGAGGGGGGGTACGACCTCGTGGTGCAGGTGAAGGTGCCGGTCACCAGCGTTTGCCCCTGCTCGAAGGCCATCAGCGCGGGCGGCGCCCACAACCAGCGCTCCGAAGTGACCGTCAACGTTCGGTTTCGGGAGTTCGTCTGGATCGAGGACCTGGTCGGTCTCGTGGAAGGGCGTGCGTCGGCCGAGGTGTACAGCCTGCTCAAGCGTTCGGACGAGAAGTACGTGACGGAGAAGGCGTACAACAACCCCAAGTTCGTCGAGGACATCGTTCGCGACGTGGCCCAGATGCTGCTCAAGGACTCCAACGTGACCTGGTTCTCGGTCGAGGCCGAGAACTTCGAGAGCATTCACAACCACAACGCATACGCATACGTGGAGAAGTACTGACGGGCTCGCGGCTGGGTTGGGCGGTGGGGAGGTCTGTGGGTCCAGCCCCGGTGGGGATCGGGGTGCGGGCAGGTCGAGAGCCGACGTTGTGGGGCGACGTCTGGCCGGGTGCGGGAAGCAACCGGATCGAGGGCCGGCCGCGGCCCTCCAACGCGTCGGACGCGCATGGAATCGTACTGGGACTGCAGTCTCTGCCGCATCGAGGACAAGGGAAGGGCGCTGCGCTGCCGAACCTGCCACGGCAAGTTGCGGGGTCGGGACCGCTTGCTCCAGGAGCTTGGCCAGGCGCGCCGCGCCCGCGTGCGGGGGGCGCTCCTCTCGGCGATCGCGGCAGGCCTGGGGCAGATGTACCAGCGCCGGTGGCTCACGGGCATCGTCTTCGCGACCCTGATTCCCCTGGCGGGGGGACTGGTGTTCGTCACGTGGACCCGGTTCACCTACGGGCACGTCTTCCTGGCGGCAGCGGCGCTCTTCGTGCTGGGCGTGGCCGTGCTGGATGCGCTGCTGGGTCCCACCGAGCGCGTGGCGCCCTGCCAGGAAACCTGTCCTGCCCGGGTGCCGATCCCCGACTATTTGCAGCTCCTCGTCGACGCCCAGTACGAGCAGGGTTTTGCCCTGGTGCGCACGCGGATCCCGCTGGTGGGGGTGATTGGGCGGGTCTGCCCTCACCCCTGCGAGGTCCGCTGCCTGCGGGGGATCGACGGAGAGCCCATCTCCATCAACGGGTGCAAGCGGTTCCTCGCAGACCGGCACCGGGAGTCCGTTCGGGAGGCTTCCGCCACGGGGACCCAGCGGATGGTGAGGCTCGAGGGCGGGGGGATGAGCGTGGGGGTCGTGGGGTCGGGTCCTGCCGGCATCGCCTGCGCCTATTACCTGAGCGTGCTCGGGGCGCGGGTGACCGTTTACGAGGCCGAGGCGGCGGTGGGCGGCCGCCTGGCCACCACGATCCCCGACTACCGGCTTCCTCCCTACATCCTGGACGAGGAGCTGGAGGAACTGCGAGACCGGGGGGTGGTGTTCCGATCCGGGGCCCGGGTGGGGCCGGGGGGCATCGGCGTGGGAGAGCTGCTGCGGGAGCACCGGGCCGTGTTCCTGGGGGTCGGAGCCCAGGCTTCCCTGGGGCTTGCCCTGCCGGGGGCAGACGGGGTCGTAGCGGACTTCCAGGAGGTGCTGCGGGCGGCAAAGCTCGGCACGGCCTTCGCGATCGGCCGCAGGGTGGCGGTGGTCGGGGGCGGAAACGCCGCCATGGACGTGTGCCGCACGGCCTTCCGCCTGGGGGCGGAGGAGGTGCACCTGGTCTACCGCCGCGGCCGGGAGGAGATGCCGGCCCGGGCAGACGAGGTGGAGGAGGCGATCCGGGAGGGGGTCCAGTTCCACTTTCTGTCGGACCCCGTGGCGTTTCGCCCGGGCGATCCAGGAGCGGGGGGAGAGCTCCTGGTGAACCGGATGCGGCTGGGAGAGCGCGATGCTTCCGGGCGGCGACGGCCGGAGCCGGTGGAAGGAGAACGGTGGGCGCTCCCGGTGGACCGGGTGATTCCCGCCCTGGGGCAGCGGGTGGCGGGAGAGGTCTTCGACGACCCTGCGCTCGCGGGACTCCGGCGGGACTCCGGGGGTGCCGTGTGGGCCGACCCCGGGACCCAGAAGACGAGTCTGCCCCGCGTCTACGCGGGAGGCGACGCGGTGTCGGGTCCGGCCACGGCCGTGCAGGCCATGGCCCAGGGGCGCCGCGCCGCCCTGGCGATCTTCGGGGACCACGCGGCCGCGGAGGTTCCCCGTACCCGGCTCACCGACCGGCGGGTGCGAAAGCCATTCCCCGGTCACCGGGAGACGCCCGAGGCTAGGATACGGGAGGAGATGCCCAGGCTCACCCTGCGCAGCCGGAAGGGGAGCTTTCGAGAGGTGGAGGAGGGGTATCGCGAGGCGTCGGCCTGCCGGGAGGCGGGCCGGTGTCTCCAGTGTCACCGCGAGCTCTGAGGAGCTGCCGCACCGAAATCCAGTTTCGCACGCAAGGGCCATCGAGAACACGATCAACGCGCGCCGGCGCACCCCCTGGGACCGCCAATCCCAGGGCTGGGGCGAGCCGGCCGCCACCGGAGGACGGACCCCATGGCAAGCGGCAGCGACAAGCCCGGGAAGGGGCTGCTCAAGACGTTCAACGACTTCTTCTCGTCCATCAAGCTGAGCATCTTCGTGCTCATCGCCCTGGCGGCGACGAGTATCTTCGGAACGGTGATCCAGCAGGAGAAGGACCCGTCGGTCTACGTGCAGGAGTATGGCCCCACCGTGGCGCGGATCATCCAGGCGTTCAACCTGGGAGACATGTACCACTCCTGGTGGTTCCAACTCCTGCTGATCCTGCTCCTGGTCAACATTACCGTGTGCTCCCTCAAGCGGCTGCCCCACGCCATCCGGCTCATGCGGGACAGGGAGCCGGTCTTCGACGGCCGCCCCGCGGCCATCCACGAGAAGTGGGAGTCCCGGGTGAAGGGGGTTCCCGTGGCCGACGCCGCCAGCCGGGTGGAAGAGACCTTCCGCAAGCGCTTCGGCACGGTCCTGCGCAAGGACGTGGACGGCAAGGTCTACCTTTTCGCCTCCAAGGGCGCGTGGAGCCGCATGGGGGTCTACGTGACCCACTCGAGCCTGTTCCTCTTCGCCATCGGCGCCCTGGTGGGTGCCCAGTGGGGGTTCAAGGGGTTCGTGCAGATTCCCGAGGGCTCCACCGTGGAGCAGGTGCGGCTTCGCAGCGGAGAGCTCAAGGATCTGGGTTTCGGGGTCCGGTGCGACAAGTTCGAGCTCGAGTACTACACGGACCCGTCGGGGCGGCCCACGGGGCGGCCCAAGGCCTACAGGAGCGACCTCGCAGTCATCGAAGACCAGACGGAGACCGTCCGCAAGACCATCGTGGTCAATGATCCGCTCATCCACCAGGGCATCTTCTTCTACCAGTCGTCCTATGGCCAGGCGGGGGGCCGCGGCGCGGTGCTCTCGGTCTTCGGCCCCCGCAGAAACCTCCTGGTCCACCGCCAGAACGTGCCCCGAGGGGGCCGGGTCAACCTGGAAGAAGGAGACCGGCTGGTGCTGCGGGATCTCACCGGCGACTTTCGGCGCATGGGCCCGGCGGTGGAGGTGGCCCTGGAGCGCCCCGGGCAGCCCCCCGAGTCCATCGTCGTCTTCGAGGCTCCCGATGGAAACATGCGGCGCCTCGGGGAGTACACGATCCGGGTCGAGAAGGTGGACACCGTGTGGTACACGGGTCTCCAGGTGGCCTACGATCCCGGGGTGCCCTTGATCTGGGCCGGGTCCTTCCTCATCACCATAGGGTGCGTGGCCGCCTTCTTTGCCAGCCACCGGCGCATCTGGGCGAGGGTTCAGGAGGACGGCAAGGCAGCCCACGTGTTTCTCGGCGGAAACGCAAGCCGCAACCGGGGTTCCTTCGAACGGCAGTTCTCGGACTTGTGCCAGGAAGTGCAACAAACCTTTGAAAACTAGCGCACGTCTTGCTATAACCTGAGTTTCGGGGGAAAAGAGGTCGAATCGGGGCTGCCGCGTGGGGCCGTGCGCCCCCGGCGGCGACCGCAGGGGGGGAAGGGTGCTTGCCGAGACGATGCGTTCGCGCACCTTGGCGCGGGCCGCGGCGCTGGCTGCGGGTCGCCGTCTTCATTGCGTGTGGGGAGGAGGGTTGCGTCATGACGGAAGGACGAGGGGTGGGACCGGTGAAGTTGGAAGTCGTCCACCTGCCACAGGGAGGAATGGCCCCGATGACGAACGCGAGCAGGATCCGAATGGGACTCGTTGCGGTCGCCCTGGCAGCGTGGGCCGGTTGGGTCGGATGGGCGGGTCCCGCCGCTGCCCAGGAAGGGTGCGTCACCAGCGAGTGTCACCCGACCTTCGGGCAGGCAGCCTACGTTCACGGCCCCATCGGCGCGGGCCAGTGCGTCGTGTGCCACCAGGAGGGCAACGCCAGGCACCCCACCCGCTCCGGGAAGGACTTCCAACTGGCCCACGGGGGTGGAAAGGAACTGTGTTATGCCTGCCACGAGCGGGTGGACGCCAATCGGGTGGTCCACAAGCCGGTGGTCACGGGTGACTGCATCGCCTGCCACGATCCCCACCAGTCCAACGCCGAGCTGATGCTCAAGAAGGAGACCACGAGCGCCCTGTGCTTCTCGTGCCACGAGAACAACAAGACAAACCGGGGGTTCGTGCACGGCCCGGTTGCCGCCGGCGACTGCAACATCTGCCACAACCCCCACTCCTCCCCGTTTCCGCATCTGGCCGAGGAGAAGGGAGCGGAGCTGTGCCTGCTGTGCCACATCGACCGCAAGGAGGAGTTCACGCGGCGGTACGTGCACAAGCCGGTGGAGGAGGAGTGCGGCACGTGCCACAACGCCCACGCCACGGACTCGGAGTTCATGCTGTACGGGGACGACAAGGACCTGTGCTACCGCTGCCATAAGGAGACCCAGAAGCTGATCGAGGAGTCGGTTGTCAAGCACACCGCGCTCAAGACGGAGAAGTGCGTCGGCTGCCATACGGCCCACTCCTCAGACTTTCCCCGGCAGCTCAAGGCCCCCACTCGCGAGATCTGCTTCACCTGCCATGCACACGCTGCGCTGGGGGCCCAGATACAGAATTCCAAGCGTCAGCACGGTCCGGTGAAGCAGAACGACTGCTACGCCTGCCACGACCCCCACGGTTCCAACTACGCGTGGGTGCTCAAGAAGGCGTTCCCGCCCGAGTTCTACATGCCCTACCGGACCGAGCACTACGCCATCTGTTTCGACTGCCACAACAAGGACATCGCGCTCAACGAGTTCACCACCAAGCTCACGGACTTCCGCAACGGCGACCACAACATGCACTTCCTCCACGTGAACAAGGACCCCAAGGGCCGCAGCTGCAAGGCCTGCCACGAGGTGCATGCCGGGGACCAGGAAAAGCACGTCCGCAAGGAGGTGCCCTTCGGCAAGAGCTGGAAGCTGCCCGTAAACTTTACGAAGACCCCCACCGGAGGCCGGTGCGTGGTGGGATGCCACAAGCCCAAGGACTACGATCGGGTCAACCCCGTGGTGTACTGATCGCGCAAGGCTCCCAGGGGCCGGCCCCGAGGGGCCGGCCCCTGGGCCAAGGGGGGGTTTCGTTTTCTTTCTTGCTTTGCCCTGGGAGGAAGGTCATGGCCACGATGCCGGGAAGCCGTCGGAGGATCGGGGCCCGCCGCTGGGCGGCGTGGACCGCGGTAGCGGGCGTGTTGGCACTGGCGGGGACGGGGCCCGGTGAGGCCCTGGCCTTCCGCAACGTCAAGGAGGGGGCCAAGGCTCCGGACTTCACGCTCTCGTCCACGGAAGGAAAGACTCTGGCGCTCAGCAGCCTCCAGGGCAAGGCCGTCGTCCTGGCCCTGGTCCGGCAGGGCCAGGACCGAAGCGCCGACGTACTGGCCGACCTCTCCCGGCTCGATCCGTCGCTGGGGGGGGAGACGGCGGTGGTGGCGGTGGTGGTGAACCCCGCCGACGGGGACGCGGCGGCGTGGGCCTCCCAGGGGGGGGCGAAGTTTCCGGTCCTGCTCGACACGTCCGCCGAGGTCTACGGCCTCTATGGAGTCGTGGTGACGCCCAGCACCGGGGTGCTCGCCCCCGACGGCACCTTTCGAGGAGAGGTGGGAAGCCACACTGCCTCCTATCGGCGTCAAGTGGAGCATCTGATCAAGGTGGCGTTGGGTCTGGCGGAGCAAGGCGAGCCCCTCGAGGAAGCCGCGTCCGGCCCGGCCAAGCCCGAGGAGCGCAAGGCGGCCGAACGGGAGCTCGAGAAGGCCCGGCTCCTCCTCCAGCGCAAGATGACCGACAAGGCCCTGGCCGCCGCGCGCCAGGCCGTGCAGTCCGACCCGTCCTACGTCGAGGCGCACGTGGTGCTCGGCAATCTCCTCCTGGAGACCTCCGAGGAGGGCGCGGGCGAGGCTCTCGGTCACTTCGAGAAGGCCCTGGAGCTCTCCCCCAAGGACGTGGATGCCCGGGCCGGGACCGCTCGGGTCAAGAGCATCCAGGGTGACCACGAGGAGGCCGCGCGGATCCTGGAAGGGGCCGCCCTGCTCAACCCCAAACCCGAGAAGCTCTACTACGAGCTGGGGCGCGTCTACGAGCGGGCCGGCCAGTTCGAGAAGGCAGTGGGCGCGTACCGCAAGGCCCTGGAGAGACTCCTGGAGGGAGGATAGGGAATGGACGAGTTCCCGCTGCACTGGGAGGAGCTCCTCGAGGTCGTCCTCGAGTGGTCGTTTGCGCCCCTGGCAATCGCGGTGCTGCTCCTGGCCACGGTGGGGGCCGGCCATTGGACCACCCGCTGGAAGCGCAGCGCATGGGTGCTGGGACTGGCGCTGTTCGGTTTCTGCGTCTACTTCGGGGTCGGGCGCCACGAATGGGGTGAAGTGCTCTTCAACGGCCAACTCCTCTGACTGAGCTGCATCGGGGTCGGGTGACCCCAGGCAGACCGTATCGGAATCGGACGCGCGGGCATCGGGCGGAGAGGCGATGAGGGTCAGGCGCTACTTCCAGCTGGGGATGACGCTGGGTGCCAACGGGTACGTGAATGGCTTCCTGGCCAAGGCCGTGTACCAGGGAAGCGGCAAGGGGTTCTGCGTTCCGATCCTCAACTGCTACGCTTGTCCCTCGGCGTTCTTCTCCTGCCCGATCGGCTCGATCCAGCACTTCATGGTCGTGCACGCGGTGCCCTACTACGCCATGGGCTACCTGGGCCTCATCGGGGCCTTCCTGGGCCGCATGCCCTGCGGCACCCTGTGTCCCTTCGGGTTCTTCCAGGAACTCCTCTACAAGGCCCGCTCCGTCAAGATCGCCATTCCCCGGTACCTGCGGTCGTTCCGGTTCGTGGTGCTCGTCGGGCTGGTGTTCCTGATCCCCTGGTTCACGGCGGAGAACTGGTTCTCCAAGCTCTGCCCCATGGGGACGCTCATCGGCGGACTGCCCTGGGTGACGATCAGCCCCGAGGTGCGCTCGATGATCCGGGATCTCTTCTGGATCAAGATCGCCATGTTGATCTTCTTCGCCGCTTCGTCGGTGGTGGCCAAGAGGCCCTTTTGCCAGACGGCCTGTCCCCTGGGGGCCATCTACAGCCTCTTCAACCGGCTGAGCCTGGTCCGGCTCCAGTGGGATGCCGCCACCTGCACCCACTGCGACAAATGCTTCGAGGTCTGCCCCATGGAGATCAAGGTCTACGAGGGGGAGAACACCGGGCACTGCATCCGCTGCCTCGACTGCACGGCCTGCGAGGCCATCCGCGTCACCACCGTGCTCTCCCGGGAACGCTCACCTTCGGCGGCTGTCCCCGAGGGCGTGGCCCCGTGATTTCCCTCTCCTTCCCTTCCTGCCCCTGACCCTGACCCCAGTGTTCTGGCGATCCCTGAGCCTGCGAATCAACGTGGCCATCGTGGCCGTGCTCGCCCTGGTGCTCGGGGGGGTGGCCCTGTTCACCAACGGGCTCCAGAATCGCCAGGCCATCGAGAACACCAAGAACCAGGCCCGCATTCTCTCCAAGACCCTCACCAACATCATCCGCATCGACATGGAGGGGCGCTGCCAGAAGGACGTGATGAAGGTGATCCGGATGATGGGTCAGTTCCAGGACATCGAGACGATCCGGATCTTCAACTCCGACGGGGTGATCATGCACTCCGGCGAGCCCGGAGAGATCGGGCGCGAGGTGGAGGAGCTCGTCTACAACGTGTTCCAGAGCCCCGACCGGTCCAAGCCGTTTCGCAGCGAGGAGGGGGGCCACCGCAGCTTCTGCATGGTCGAGGTCATGTACAACGAGCCCTCCTGCCACACCTGTCACGATCCCCAGAAGGAGATCGTGGGAGTGCTGGAGGTGTGCCTCTCCATGGCCAAGACCGAGCGCCAGATCCGCGAGAACACCCGCCTGTTCATGGCCTCCACCGTGATCATGGTGCTGCTGATCACGGGGGCCATCAGCCTGCTCGTGACCTTCATGGTGAGCCGGCCGGTGAGGTCTCTGGTGAAGACCATGGGGATCGCCGAAGGGGGGAACCTGGAGGTGCGCACCCCGGTGCACCGGGACGACGAGCTCGGGCGTCTGGGGCGGTCCTTCAACTCGATGATCTCCCGCCTCGAGGAGACGAGCCGGGAGGTGGAGCGCCTCCACCGGGAGCAGATGATGCGCGCCGAGAGGCTGGCGTCCATCGGCGAGATGGCCGCCAGCGTGGCCCACGAGATCAAGAATCCCCTGGCGGGGCTGGCGGGAGCGACCCAGATCCTGGCGGGGAGCTTCGGCGCCGGAGACTCCCGCTATCCGGTAGTCCAGGAAATGCTCAAGCTCACGGACCGGCTGGACAAGACCATTCGCGACCTCCTGAGCTTCGCGCGGGAGTCGGAGCCCGTCTGGCGCTCGGCGAACCTCAACGACGTGGTGGAGGAGACCCTCTTCTTCGTGGCTCGGGAGGAGGGAAACGGCAGCGATGGGGTGACGGTGGCCCTGGATCCGGCCATGCCCGAGATCCCCATGGATCCGCAGCAGATGCAGCAGGTGCTCTTCAACCTGGTCATCAACGCGCGGCAGGCGACGGGCGTGGGGGGGAGGGTGTCGGTGCGCACGTCGGCCGACCCGGTGGCTGCGTCGGCGGGGGCGACGCCGTGCCCCGGGTGCGTGGAGGTGTGCGTGCGCGACGACGGGCCGGGAATCCCTCCGGAAAAGCACGGCGAGATCTTCAAGCCGTTCTACACGACCAAGAATCAAGGCACGGGGCTCGGCCTGCCCATCAGCCGCAAGATCGTGGAGGCCCACGGGGGGCGCCTGCACGTGGAGAGCCGGGTGGGCGAGGGCGCGTCGTTCTACGTCTGGCTTCCCCGGGAGAGGAGCGCGACATGAAGCGAGCGGTTATGCCCGTGGCGGTGGCAATCGCCCTGGCCGGGTGCGGCGTTTCCAAGGAGATCTACCAGTCCCAGGTGGTCCAGTCCCAGGAGCTCGAGGCCCGGGCGGCCGACCTGGGAGCCCGGCTGCACGGGGAGACGGCCCGGCGGGAGGCGCTGGAAGGGGAGCTCGCGGCCCGCACGGCGGAAGCCGCGCGGCTCGCCGACGAGCTGTCCCGGGTGCGGGCCCGGGAGGCCGACGCCCAGGGCCAGCTCGGCGGGTGTCTCGAACGGGAGGCAGGACTGCGGGCCGACCTGGACCTGACCCGCAGATCCCGGACCGCCGGGGAAGCGGAGCGGGAGGCCCAGCTCCGCGCGTGGAACGACGAGCGGGATCGGCTGATGGGCCAGGTCGCGGCCCTGGGTGCGCGGGTAGAGCAGGGGGACGCCGAGATCGCCGCCCTTTCCCAGGAGAAGGAGCGCCTGGAGCGGGAAAAGCGCGAAAAGCTCGACGAGATCTCCCGAACCTACGAGGGCCTCGTGGAGGGGATGAAGGAGGAGGTGCAGCGGGGACGGGTCACCATCTCCCAGCTCCGGGGGCAGCTCAGCGTGAACCTGCTCGACGAGATCCTCTTCGACTCGGGAAGCGCGACGGTGAAGGCGGAGGGCCGAGAGGTTCTCGCCCGGGTCGGCGAGGTGCTCGCCGGGCTGGCCGACAAGGGCATCGTCATCGAGGGCCATACGGACGACGTCGGGATCAGCGGGGAGCTGGCGCGGCGCTTCCCCACCAACTGGGAGCTCTCCACCGCCCGGGCCACCAGCGTGGTGCGCTACCTGCAAGAGTCGGCCGGCATCCCTCCGGACCGGCTCTCGGCCGCGGGCTTCGGCCCCTATCGCCCGGTGGCGCCCAACGACACCGCCGAGGGGCGTGCGCGCAACCGGCGCATCGAGATCAAGCTCGTGCCCCTGGAATCTCCCCTGCTTCGGCGGCCCGAGCCCGGCACCCCGGCAGAAGCCGCCCCGGACCCTTCCCCTCCCGCCAATCCGTGAGAGCAACGGGCCGGGGGGCGACCATGAACTGCCACCTGTTCTCGGGGCGGGTTCCGGAGCCCCTGCCAATGGAAAGGGGCGTGCGCCGCGTCGCCGCAAGCGGCCCATGCTCACCAAGCCGGTGACGCCCGGCACACCGGATCTGAAACGCAAGAGGAAACGCTCGGGAAACGCAAGAGGGGACGCTCGGAAACGCAAAAGGCTCGGGCAGAAGAGCGTTCTTGCCGCTAGATAGCATTTAGGTTACAGTGCAGGCATTGACAGCACAACGCGGAGGAAGCCGACATGGCGACGGTTACCGTTCGAAACCTGCCCGACGAGGTGCATCGGGCCCTCCGCGTTCGGGCAGCAATGCACAGCCGCAGCACCGAGGCCGAGATCCGCGACATCCTCGAAGCCACCGTCCGCCCGCCGGAGCGTCTTCGCTTGGGTACGGCCTTGGCACAGTTGGGCCGGCGTGCCGGCCTGACCGATGAGGATTTCGCCGCCATCGAGCGGGCGCGCGACAAGACCCCGGCGGAACCGTCGAGGTTGGAATGATCGTCCTGGATACCAACGTCGTCTCCGAGGCGATGAAGCCACAACCGCATCCGGCCGTGCAGACCTGGCTGGACGCACAAGCAGCCGAAACCCTCTACCTGTCGAGCGTCACGCTTGCCGAACTGCTGTTCGGCATCGGCACCCTGCCGGCCGGCCGGCGAAGAGACGCCCTGGCACAGGTCCTGGAAGGCTTATTGGAGTTGTTCGAGGATCGCGTTCTTGCCTTTGACGCGGATGCAGCCCGGCACTATGCCGGACTGGCCGTAAGCGCGCGAGCGGCCGGCAAGGGACTGCCCACTCCAGACGGGTACATCGCCGCCATTGCCGCCGCCCGCGGTTTCACCGTTGCCACGCGCGATGTTGCCCCGTTTCAGGCGGCGGGCCTTGCCGTCATCAATCCGTGGGAGGCCAAGGGATGATGAGGGGCCAAATCCGGTCTCTGGTCAAGGTCTGCGTGTGTCTGGTCTGGGGGTCGGTGCGGGGAGTGCCAAGGGAAGCCTGAAAGTGACGCCAGGCACGTCCTGCACCGATGTCCCCAAAGACCGAGCCAGCGGCCCATCGGCCTTCTGGCCGCCCAGGTGCAGGGGCACCGGGATTTGCTCGGAGCCTGAGCCGATCGTTGTCGGCCCTGTGGAGCGCCCTCTGCACAGGGGGGAGAGAACCAACGCGAGGGCAACTTCCGCCTTGCGTCTCCACACCCATACCCGCCAGGTGCGCCAGCATCTCTCCAAGGGTGGAAAGCCCCGTGACCTGGGGCGCCCGGCGCAGCACGTCTCGCCGTTCCCACTGGGCCTCTCCCATTAGCGCCTTCACGAACCCTGAGCTCCGAAGAACCTTTCCGCAAGGGTACGTCCGCAAGGGTACGTACCCGGCGGGTTCACGCGATGGTCGCCCATGCCTACCGCGCGGTCCCCTTCTACCGCTCCTGGATGGATCGCAATGGGCTGGTTCCCGGGGACTTCCGCTCCGCTTCCGACCTGGCTCGACTGCCCCTCATCGACAAGAGCGTCTACCGCAGGAGCCCGGGTCAGTTTGCCGCGACGGGGCGACAGGGACATCGGGGCCTCGAGCTGCGCACGAGCGGGACCACGGGCCAGCCGGCCGGGGTGTGGCACGATCGCCGGGCTCTTCTGCTGAGCGCATCGCTCGGACCCCGGGAACAGGCGGTGATCCGGGAGATTCTCGGAGCCGACGGGTGTCGCCGAGAGGTGGTGTTCCGCCAGCCGAAATCCGCCTACTTGAAGGTTCAGGATTACTACGGACGCGAGCTCAGTCAGCCTCCGGGCCGGAACCGGCAGTTGGCCTCCACGGACCGGCCCCCGGAGGAGAGCATCGAGCTCCTGAACCGCGTCCGCCCCGGGGTCGTTTCCGCGCTGGGCAGCTACCTGGGCGGGTTGTACCGCTACGCACACCGCAACCGCACCCACCCTGTGCGAGGAATTGTCCGCTTCCCTGACGCGCCAGATCGCCGGCTGCCGCTTCCGCGTGCGTGTTGCGCCAGAGATCGCCGTGCCGCCGGAGAGCCAGTACCAGGTCTTCGTGCCCTTTCGGGCAGGCGCCCCGGGGTGACCATGGGAAGGCTCTACGGAACCTCGCTGCGGCGGATGGAGGCCCTCCACGGAGCCTTTCACTGGACGTGGCCGGTCCTGCGGCACGCGGCAAGAGCGTACCGCCGCCTCTTCCTCGGCGACACGGCCATCGTCGCCGTGATCGGCTCCGTCGGGAAGTCGACCACGGCCTGCGCCGTGCAGGCTGCGATCGGCTCCGGCCCTGCCCGTCTCGCGAGCCGGAACTCCCGCAGCTTCGTCGCCCGATCCGTCCTGCAGATCTCACCCCGCCAGCGGCGGGCGGTCCTTGAGGTCGGCATTTCCCGCCCCGGACTGATGGAGGCCTACGCCTCGATCCTTCGGCCCGACGTTGTGGTGGTCACGCCTCCATCTACTGCGGGAGTGCCAGAAGCAGGCGTCGGCCTCATGGGAGCCGGTTTTACGCCCCCCGAGCCCTGCCGGCAGATGACCGTCTTCTGCGTGAGTCGGCCCGGATCGCCGCAACCCTCCGATATCCCGGTCAGAACGGGGCCAGGCGAAGCGAGCGCAGGCAGGTCACCAGGGCCTCATCGGGATCATCGCGGGCCTGGACAAAGCGCCCGAGCACCTCCCCCGGCAACGCCTCGGGCGCCACAAGGGGCAGGAGCCTGCCGCGCAGCCGCTGCCACGTGGGGCTGTGGGGAAAGCTCTCCCGGAAATAGCCGATCCAGCGGGCCAGCGTCGCACGAGAGACCCCGAAGAGCTTCTGGAGCCGCCGAGCCGAGTACCCCTCCGTGCGCTGCTGGCCAAGGGCGGTCAACACCAGCAGCGCCACGCTCCAGTACACCTTTCGGTCCCGGAAGAGCACCGACGGCGGTAGCCGGCGCCGCCGGCACCACCCGCAACAAAGGCCCAGCCGCACCGAGACGTACTTTTCCTGGCCAGGCTCAGGGGCGGCGGCTGTTCCGGGTTCCCGGTTGAGATTCTAACAGGGAACCGGGAACTAGGAACGCCCCGAAGGGGCTGGGCACGCCCCCTCCCGAGTCCACACCCAGACCACTTCGTCTTCCAGGGTTCGGACGAAGCGCCCTGCTTCTTGCTCCATCGCCTCCCACTCGGAGCGGGTGTAGACGAGAAGGTCTGCGGGGACCGGAAGCTCTTCGGTTCGCCAGCTCAAGGCACGGCGCTCGAAGGGCGCGGTCTGTGCATCCACGATGGCCACCAGGTCGAGGTCGCTGCCCACCCCCCAATCTCCCCGGGCGTAGGAGCCGAAGTACCCGAAGCGCTGCAGGGCCGGGTGGCGTTCCACCTCGGAGGGGAGCCAGGCCTCGAGGGCGGCGACGACTGCCGCCGGCTCAGGCCACTTGAGAACGGACGAACGCAATGATCTCACCGGCATAGCGGATCGCCTCCTCGCTCTGGAGCGGCCCGTAGTGCTCGAACGGTGCCCCGGCGGAGTGCCCGTTGGCGTACCGGGTGGGAATGTAGAAGTTGTCCAGTACCTTGGCCTTGTGAACCAGGTCTTCCGGGACGTGGCAGGGTAGTTCCTTGAGGAGTCGGGCCACCACGTGCCCCCAGCCCTCTTGCCCCAGGAAGAGGTGGAGCGCCTTGACCGCCTTCTCCCCGGCCTGGTGCCCGGCGAAGCAGGCCCACTCGTCCCGGCCGTCGCGCCGAGAGGACTGCGCCTGCTCGAGGTCGCGCTCCGCCTGCCGCAACCAGTCCGTCGCCCGATTTGGCATCTGCTCCTCCTCCGCCTGCGGCGGTGTTCCCATCCGCCTGCGGCGGTGTTCCCGGTGTCGGCGGCCGGAGGCCCCTGGTACCGGTGTCGGGGGCCGGAGGCCGCAGTTACCCGGGTCGGGGGCCGTTGGCCGCTGTTCCGGGTGTCGGCGGCCGATGGCCGCTGTTCCCGGTGTCGGCCGCCTGGCGGCGGCTGTTCCGGGTTCCGGGTTGAGATTCTAACCGGGAACCGGGAACAGGGAACACCCCGAAGGGGTGCCGCCTGCGGCGGGAGTTCCCGGTGTCGGCGGCCGGAGGCCGCTGTTCCGGGTTCCGGGTTGAGATTTTAACCGGGAACCGGGAACTGGGAACCGGGCACCGGGCACGCCCCGAAGGGGCAGAACCGGGAACACCCCGAAGGGGCCAACCGGTTCCCTTTGCATCGCTTGCCGGGCTGTCTTATGCTTCGGCGCCTCCGCTCCCCCTTCCTCTTCCCCATGAGGTCGAAGCTGCCATGCCCATGTCCCCGGATTTCCAGGAGCGTGCGGCGCCCGTGCTGCGCGCCGCCGCCGAGCACTTCGGCACGCCGTTTCACCTGTACGACGAGATGGGCATCCGCCGCACGGGGGCCGAGCTGCGGCGGGCGTTTGCCGGGGTGAAGGGCTTCCAGGAGTACTACGCGGTCAAGGCGCTGCCCAACCCCGCGATACTCGCCCTGATGCGGGACATGGGCTTCGGCTTCGATTGCAGCTCGATTCCCGAGCTCCTCCTGAGCCGCCGGGTGGGGGCCCGGGGGGAGGAGCTCATGTTCACCTCGAACGACACCACCCGGGAGGAGTTCGAGGCGGCGCTGGGCGACGGGGGCTCGATCTTGAACCTCGACGACCTCACCTTCGTCCCCAAGGTGCCCCGGATGCCGGAGCTCGTGTGCTTCCGGTACAACCCGGGCCCGCGGCGAACGGGCAACAGCATCATCGGGCACCCGGAGGAGTCCAAGTACGGGGTCTCCCACGAGCAGATCGTCGACGCCTACCGGCAGGCCAGGGAGCGCGGCGCCTCGCGCTTCGGCCTCCACACCATGGTGTGCTCCAACGAGCTCCACGGCGAGTACATGGTGGACACGGTGCGCATGCTGCTCTCGGTGGCGCAGCTCGTCACCGAAGCCCTGGGCATCCGGTTCGAGTTCCTGAACATGGGCGGGGGGCTGGGCATCCCCTACCGGCCGGAGCAGCAGCCCCTGGACGTGGGGTGGCTCGGCCGGGAGATCGCGCGCCTCCTGGCGGAGTTCGAGGGCGGGCAGGGCACCGTGCCCCGGCTCTTCATGGAGAGCGGCCGCTACATGACCGGCCCCCACGGGGTGCTCGTGACCCGGGCCATCAACCACAAGCACATCTACCGGGAGTACGTGGGGGTGGACGCGTGCATGTCGTCCCTGATGCGCCCCGGGATGTACGGGGCCTATCACCACGTGACCGTGCTCGGGAAGGAGGCTGCCCCGGCGGACACGGTGGTGGACGTGGTGGGGAGCCTGTGCGAGAACAACGACAAGTTCGCGGTGCAGCGGCCGCTCCCCCGCATCGACGAGGGGGACCTGGTGCTCATCCACGACACCGGCGCCCACGGCCACGCCATGGGCTTCAACTACAACGGCCGCCTGCGCCCCAAGGAGCTCCTCCTGCGCGCCGACGGCTCGGTGGAGCTCATCCGCCGCGCCGAGACCGTGGAAGACCACTTCGCGACGCTTTGCTTCGCCCCGGACGTTCTGCGGCCTTGAGTCCGGCGCCGGCGACCGCTTGAAGGTGCGCGGCCGTTCCGGTATCTGTCCCCGCATCGATCCGCATTTCCGAGTACGCATCGAAAGAGCGGCCCGCCGCGCCTTCGCCGGCCGGCCGGGGCATCCTCGTGTTTCCGGGCTCTTCCGCCGGTGGGGGAGGCATGGGGAGCTCGACCGCCTCAGGCCGGGGCGGCAAGCACCGCAAGGCCCCTTCGATGGATTCCCGCGAGTTGCCTGCCGTACCGAGGCAAGAAGGGGCCGCACGGGAAAGAACCCCGGGGCCCGGTGGATCTCGTCCAGTATCACGAACCGGTCCAGTTGGTCGGCCAGGCAGAGCTCCGGTTCGGCGAGCTTGGCGCGGTCCTGTTCGGGCTCCGGGTCCAGATAGAGTGCCCCCCGCGCTTCTCCCAGGGCGGGGGCGAGGGTGGTCTTGCCCGACTGACTGGCGCGGGCCGAGGACCACGACGGCAGGTACCTCCGCGACGCGCTGCTCCAGGGCGGGAAAGATGCGGCGTCCGATCATGCCCGCAATCATGGAGTGTGACTCCGCGATTTGCAGGGTTCATCGCGCCGGCCTCCCCGAGTACCAGAAGCGCCTCGCCTCCTACCCCCCGGTCCGACAACCGTGCCCTCCTGGCCCGACGCGACGACTTCCTGTCGCGCACGTGAAGACGCGTCAGTCCTCGAAGACCTGCGCGATGGTCTCGGCCGCCAGGTTCCGCTCGCCCCGCCCAAGGAGGACCTGGGGGATTTTTCAGTTTCCCGCAAAATTCACTCCTTTGGGTGAAGCGGACGGCAAGTGCCCCGTGATATAGGGGCAACCTGCGGCTGAGAGGCGCGGGCGTGAGGGGGGATGGGGCACGAGGGATCCGCCCGGTGGAAAGAGGATTTCCACTTTGTCCCACGAAACGTGCCACCCCGGAGCTTCTGCAGACTCGCCGAAAGACGAAGTCCTTCGCCCGGCCTGCATCGGCGAACCTCGCGACCGGGGGCGCGGATCTTGCCTGAGCAAACGCATTTCCTGCACGCCAACCGAGGGTTGCCATGGCTCCTGATCCGTACCGTGTGGGACGTCACCCCTTCCAGCACCCGGGCCCGCCCGAGCTGTTGGGGCGCTGGTCACTCCCTTGTTGCGAGGGGCTGAGACGGCCCCGACGTGTGGTCTGGGCAGCAGGCGCGGGTTGCAGGCGCTGCAAGCGGATTCCCCGGGTTCTCCGAATCTGTTCACCGACTGGGCTAGGGCCTGGAGGAACCATATATGAGGAGGAGTGCCGTCATGGAACGCGTGCTGCGAGCTGGCCTGGCCCTGGTCCTCTGCGCATGCCTGGGGTCGGTTGCGCCCCTCGAAGCCCCGGCTTCCGTGCTTCCTCAAGTCTCAGCGGGGAGCACCCATGCCGCGGCGCTGACTGCCGACGGGGTGCTGTGGACTTGGGGGAACAACGGATCTGGCCAACTGGGAGACGGGACCGGAACATCTAGGAACTACCCACATCAGGTCGGGGAACTCGGCGACTGGCGCGCGGTGGCGGCAGGCGCAAGCCACACTGTCGCCCTGAAGGCGGACGGTACCCTGTGGGCATGGGGGCAAAACAACTACGCCCAACTGGGAGACGGGACGTTCCAGTCGAGGTACGTGCCTACCCAAATTGGTGCGGAAAGCGACTGGCAGGCGATTGCAGCTGGTTCAAGCCACACTCTGGCCCTGAAATCGGACGGCACCCTCTGGGCCTGGGGATATAACTGGTCGGGACAACTCGGGGACGGAACTACGCAAGACAGGAGTGTGCCGACGCGGATCGGGGACGATGGAGACTGGCAGGCGATTGCGGCGGGGGGCAATTACAGCCTGGCCTTGAAAGCCGATGGGAGCCTCTGGGCGTGGGGTTACAACTACTACGGTCAACTCGGGGACGGCACCACGCAGAATCGGGTTGTTCCCACCCGCGTCGGGTCCCGCACCGACTGGAAGGCTATCGCAGGCAATGGTGGCGACACCCTCGCGCTCCGCAAGGACGGAAGCCTGTGGGCCTGGGGGTCCAACTGGTACGGGCAACTGGGGGACGGCACCACCGCCCAGCGCGGCGTTCCGACCCCGGTGGGGGCCGACGCGGATTGGAAGGCGGTGACGGTCGGCGGCCGTCACGTCATCGCGTTGAAGGCCGACGGAAGCCTCTGGGGCTGGGGGGAAAACAGCACGGGCCAACTGGGGAGCGACCTCCTCGGCGAGAGGGTTGCCCCCGTGCGCCTGAGCGACGAAAACGGGTGGGTGGCGGCCGCAGCAGGCGGCACCTTCACCGTGGCGCTCAAGAATGACGGCACCGTATGGGTGTGCGGCGACAACTGGTATGGACAACTGGGCAATGGTTTGCCCATTTACAGGGACGTTCCGGGTTCCATGCGCGACGACTGGTCCCAGGTCGCAGTTGGGAAGAGCCGCTTCACGCTGGCGGTAGCCAGCGACGGAAGTCTCTGGGCCTGGGGCGAGAACGGCAGCGGCCAACTCGGCAACGGGAGCACGGTGGGATGGGCCGTTCCCGGCCGGGTGGGCGCCGACGCAGACTGGGCATCCGCCTCGGCTGGATACTCCCACGCGGTGGGTTTGAAGGCCGACGGGAGCCTCTGGGCCTGGGGAGCCAACTGGTACGGGCAGCTGGGCGACGGCACCACCACGGACCGCCGGGTACCGGCCCGCGTGGGCTCCGAGACCAACTGGGTCGCGGCGGCGGCGGGGCGTTTCCACACCGTTGCCGTGAAGGCGGACGGAAGCCTTTGGGCCTGGGGTTACAATGGCTACGGGGGGCTGGGGGACGGCACCACGCAAGACAGGCACGCTCCCACCCGCATCGGCACGGCGAGCGACTGGGCGGCGGTCGCCGCGGGTGACTCCCACACCCTGGCGTTGAAGGCGGACGGGAGCCTCTGGGGGTGGGGCGACAACTATCGAGGTCAACTGGGGGACGGGACGACCCAGGCCAAGAACGTGCCCACCCGCATCGGTGCGGATACCGATTGGGCTTCCGTGAGCACGGGCGAGTACCACAGCGTTGCGGTGAAGACCGATGGAAGCCTGTGGGCTTGGGGGTTCAACCAGTGGGGCCAACTGGGCGACGGCACCAACGACGATCGCCTCGTTCCCGTGCGCATCGGCGGCGACACGGAGTGGATCTCCGCCGCGGCCGGCTACTACCACGCCGTCGGGTTCAAGGCGGACGCCAGCCTCTGGGCGTGGGGAGGCAACTGGTACGGTCAGCTCGGCGATGGCAGCACGCAGGACACATCCCTCCCTACCCGCATCGGTTCGGATTCGGATTGGGTTTCCGCGGCGGCGGGCGAGGAGCAGTCGGCCGCCGTCCGGGAGGACGGGTCGCTGTGGGTCTGGGGCTACACCGGGGAGGGCCAGCTCCCGGTGCCAGTACTGGCGCAGGTGGTGGACCTCAACGTCGCACCGAGCGGCGGGGAGCTCCTCGCGCCGGTGCGCGTCGAGGGGCGAAGGAGCAGTGACCCGTACCAGGTGATCCTGGATTGGACGGCTTCCGTCGGCGGCGGGGGCGTGGCGGGCTATCGCATCTACCGGGACGGAGAGCTCGTGGGCACCTCTGCCGTGCCCACCTTCACCGATACCGTACCGGACTCCGAAGGCACCTACTCTTACCAGGTCGTCGCGTACGACAGCGCGGGTAACGAATCGGCCTTCAGCGGCGCGTGGGCGAAACCGGCGTCGTGGCCCTACGTGACCGCCCCCACGGGCCTCGCGGGGCACCAGGGCTCGGTGCCGCAGGAGGTGGTCCTGGCGTGGATTGCGGCCACGGGCAACGTGGCGGTGGCGGGCTACCGCATCTATCGGAACGGATTCGAGGTCGGCACCAGCAACGAGACCTCGTTTGTGGATACGGTGCCGGATTCCGAGGCGGTGTCGGAGTATCGGGTAAGTGCCTACGACGCGCAGGAGAACGAGTCGCCCCTGAGCTTGCCCTGGACGAAGCTCGAGTGGATCGCCCCCACGGCTCCCTCCAACCTGGCGGGGCGGCGCCGGGCGGACAGCCGCCAGGTGGCGCTGAGCTGGACGGCGTCCACCGACAACATCGGGGTCACCGGCTATCGCATCTACCGGGACGGCCAGGAGGTAGCGACGTCCGCAGTGGCGAGCTTCGTCGACGTGCTACCAACCGCCGACCTGGTCTGTGAGTACCGGGTGACCGCCTTCGACGCGGCGGGAAACGAATCGCCGCCCAGCAGCACCTGGGTGAAGCCCGACTGGTCGGGGCCTGCGGCCGTGCCGGCGGTGGCCGCCGGGGCCAGCCACGCCGCGGCGCTGCGGTCCGACGGGAGCCTGTGGACCTGGGGGAACAACGCCTACGGCCAGCTTGGGGATGGAACGACGCTCCACCGCAACATGGCCGCCCAGGTCAACGACGACGGGGACTGGAGCGCCGTGGCCGCCGGCACGAGCCACACGGTTGCCCTCAAGGCCGACGGCACTCTGTGGGCCTGGGGGTACAACGTCTATGGGCAACTGGGAGACGGAACCTCGGTCTCCAAGAGCATCCCCGCCAAGATCGGCACCTCCTCAGACTGGCAGCAGGTTGCCGCCGGCTCGGCGCACACCCTTGCCTTGAAGGCGGACGGGAGCCTCTGGGCGTGGGGGCGAAACTCCAATGGCCAGCTCGGGGATGGCACGACGACGACCCGCTACCTCCCCACCCGGATCGGCGAAGAGAACCAGTGGACGGCCATTGCCGCCGGTGATTCCCACTCGCTTGGCCTCCAGGCCGACGGGAGCCTTTGGGCGTGGGGCCGGAACACGGCGGGGGAGCTCGGCGACGGCACGACCCAGAACCGCAGCGTCCCCACGCGGATCGGCACCGACACCGATTGGGCGGCGGTCAGGGGAGGCGGGTATCGCACCATTGCCTTCAAGGCCGATGGAAGCCTGTGGTTGTGGGGCAACTACACGACCCTTCCGGCCCGGGTCGGCTCGGAGACCGACTGGGCAGGGGCGGCCGTGGGCCAGAACCACCAGGTGGCCCTCAAGGCGGACGGAAGCCTCTGGGCCTGGGGGACCAACGGGAACGGCCAGCTCGGGGACGGCACGACCGCGACCCGAAGTCTGCCCATCCGCATCGGTAGCGAGACGGCCTGGACGGCCGTGGCTGCGGGAGTCGCCTTCTCCGTGGCGATGCGCGCTGACGGAAGCGTGTGGGCCTGCGGCGACAACCTCTACGGCCAGCTCGGCAACGGCGTCTCGGGCATGCGGCTGGCGGCCGGGGCGCCGCTGCCCGGGGAGTGGAGGTCCGTCTCGGCGGGCTCGCACGTGTCCCTGGGCGTGCGGGAGGACGGAAGCCTGTGGGCCTGGGGGATCAACAACTACGGACAGCTCGGGGACGGAACCACGCAGAACCGGGCTGCGCCCGTCGCCGTAGGCGCGGACACCGACTGGCAGGAGGTCTCGGCCGGCACGACCCACGCTGTCGCGCGCAAGCAGGACGGCAGCTTGTGGGCCTGGGGGAGCAATTCGTACGGTCAGATCGGTGACGGAACCACCGTTCAAAGGCTTCAGCCGGTCCGGATCGGCACGAGCAGCGACTGGCAGGCCGTGTCTGCCGGTTCCGCCCACACCGTCGCCCTGAAAGCTGACGGGAGCCTGTGGGCGTGGGGAAGCAACGGCAACGGGCGGCTTGGCAACGGGACCACGGTGAGCTCCAACGTCCCCCTTCGGGTCGGTACGGATCTCGACTGGGCCTTTGCTGCGGCGGGCTCCGGCACGACCCTGGCAATGAAGACGGACGGCACCCTCTGGGCCTGGGGTCTTGGTTACAGCAGCTCCCCGGCGCAGCTCGGGGCGGACTCGGACTGGAAGGCCGTGGCCGCCGGCTCCCAGGGAGTGGCCCTGAAGGCTGACGGGAGCCTCTGGTGGTGGGGCTACGGCAGTCCCCCGGGCCGGGTCGGCTGGGATCTCGACTGGGAAGGGGTGTGGGCCGGCACCGGCACCGGCCACGTCCTGGCCCTCAAGGCCGACGGGAGCCTGTGGGCCTGGGGCAGCAACACCTACGGCCAACTCGGCGACGGCACGACCACCAACCGCAGCCTTCCCACCCGCGTCGCCGGGCCGGGCACGTGGCGGGGAGGCGCGGCGGGGGACTCCCACACCCTGGCGATCCGCTCCGACGGAGCCCTCCTCGCCTGGGGCCGGAACCTGTATGGCCAGCTCGGGGACGGCACGACGGGCATGTCCACCGTCTACGTCTCGTGGAAGACCCCCTCGACCCCCCGCGACCAGGGACCGTGGGCCACCTCCCCGCCGCTCGTCTGGACCTGGGACCCCATCGAGGGCGCCGACGCGTACTTCATCGAGATCCTCACCCTGGCCGGGGTGGTCTTCGGCGGGCCCGTGGGGAGCGAGCCGACCTTTGCCCTCGCCGAGGTAGCGGACGCCACGCAGTACTTCGCCCGCGTGCGCGGGAGCGTGGACGGCGGCACCACCTGGGGCGGCTGGTCCGGACTGAGCTCCGGCATCCGCACCGACTTCGTGCCGCCCCAGATCGGCGTGCTCACCGCCGAGCAAGTGGGGACGAGCGCCCTTCGGTTCCGGGCGCAGCCGTCGGACGTGGGCTCGGGTGTGGCCGACACCGTCGTCCAGATCGGCACCGATCCCGGTTTTTTTGGTGGTCTCGTCGTCGAGGCCTGGGCGGGGCCGCTGGGGGTGTACGAGTTCGCCGAACCCCTCCCCGATACCCTCTACTACGCGAGGATGGCGGCGGTCGATGAGGCCGGCAACTCCTCCGGCTACTCCAATACCGTCGCGGTGGTCCTGGACCTCACGCCCGAGGTGAGCTTTGCGGCTTCTCCCTTGACCGGCGAGGCCCCCCTCACGGTCGCTTTCGAGAACCAGACCAGCGGGCCGGCCACGGGCTACACCTGGGCCTTCGGGGATGGCCAGACCTCCACCGAGGATAACCCGGTCCACACCTACGCGCGGGGCGGCGAGTACAGCGTCAGTCTCACCGCGGCGTGGGCGGGGGGCACCGTTCGGGAGGCGAGGAACCGGTACATCCGCGTGACCGACACCACGGGCCCCGCGGTAACAGACCTTCGGGCCGACGGCACGCCCCTGGCCGACGGCCGCGTGTTCCGCCAAACCGCCACCATTGCCCTCACCGCCACCGACCCCGCAGGCGTGAGCCGGGTGGAGCTCCACGTCGCCGGGGTTCTCCGGGGCACCGCCACGAGCTCCTCGGCCGCCTACACCCTCAACTGGGACATTGCGGCCGAGACCGACGGCATCCACGCCCTCTCGATTCTGGCCCACGACACGTTCGGAAACGTGACGCGGCTCGACTACTCCGTCGAGGTCGCCCTGGGTCCTCCCCCCGCCCCGGTCATCACCTCCCCGGCAGACGGCAGCCGCACCAACAAGCTCACCGCCACCGTTGCCGGCACCGCCGCGCGGCACGCCGAGGTCCTCCTCCACCGGGACGGCGTGCCCCTGGGGGTCGCCACCACGGCGGATCACCGGGGCTCGTTCAGCGCCCTCGTCGGTCTGGTGGACGGCGAAAACCGCCTCCAGGCCGCCGCCCGCAACCGGGGTGGCACGAGCGCCCTGAGCCAGCAGGTCCGCGTCGTCGTGGACCGGAGCATCCCCCGGGCGCCAGTCCACCTGGCGGCCCAGGCCGCTGCCTCGGGAACCGTAGGGCTCTCGTGGATGGCCCCCGGCGAGCCCGAGCTGGCCGGGTACGCCGTCTACCGGAGCACCGCCCCCATCGCCGCCCCCGACCCGGTTCTGCGGGTGGGAACGGCCGGCGCGGGCGCCACCTCCTGGCAGAACCTGCCGCCTGCCGAGGGGGTCCGGTACTACTACCGCATCGCCACGGTCAGCGGGGCCGGCACCGAGAGCGACCTCTCCAACGAGGCCTCGGCCGTGACCGACGCCACGGCCCCCCGGGCCCTTTCCATCGAGTACACCCCCGCCGGCCGGAGCGACCCGGCCACGGGGCGGGTCGCCGCGGGGCTCGTCAACGTGCGGGTCGCCGTGAGCGAGCCCCTGCTCACCACCCCCTTCCTCAGCATCGCCCCGGCGGGGGGCGGCCCCATCGCCGTCACCCTGCAGAAGGAAGCGTCTCTCCTCTACTCCGGTGCCTTCGCCATCTCTGCGGGCACCCCCTCCGGCACCGCCTTGGCCGTCTTCTCGGCCCGCGACCTGGCGGGCAACCAGGGCACCGAGGTCGACGCCGGGGGCTCCCTCGCCATCGACACCCAGGGGCCCTCGGTCACGGGGCTCGAGCTCCTGCCGGTGCCGCCCCTTCGCAACGACGGGGCCCCGCCGGCGGTGACCGCGACCTTCACCCTGGACGAAGCCCCGGCGGCTTCCCCGGAGCTCTCGTACCGCCTCTCGGAACGGGAGCCCGTGGCGCTCTCGGGGGTCACCCAAGTCCCGGGACCGCTCGGTCCCGGCCGCGTGTGGCAGGCGAGCTTCACCCTTCCCGCCGACGCGGGCCTCCCCCACCCGGAGAGCCTCAAGCTCCATTTCCGGGCCGAAGACGACCTGGGCAACGAAGGCCGCGAGATTCAAGCGCCCAACCGGTTCCAGGTATACGCCGGGGAGCTGCCGCCGCTTGACGCCCCCTTGGGCCTGGTGGGAACCGCCCTTCCCGGGGGCCGGGTGAGGCTCGCCTGGGAGGCGGTGGCAGGGGCCGCAGACTACCAGCTTTACCGGCGCGGACCCGCCGAGAGCGAGCTCGCCCCCCTGGTCCGAAGCGCGGGAGGCACGGAGCACCAGGACGAGCCTGCAGAAGACGGCACCTACGCCTATGCTGTCGCCGCGGTGCGGATCGCCAACGGCCAGGAAACCACCGGAGCGCCCGGCCCGGCTGTTGAAGTCACGGCCGACCGGGTGGCCCCCGAGGCCCCCGAGGCCCTTTCCCTGGTCCTCCTGGGGTCGGGGGTCAGGGCGGAGTGGCTCCCCTCCGGATCGGAAGAACCCGTCACCTACGCCCTGTACCGCGCCGAGGCGGAGCTCGCCTCGACCGAGGGACTCACCCCGGTAGTGGCCCGGGTCTCCGGCCTGGCCGCCACCGACCCGGCGCCTTCCCCCACTTCCCACTACTACGCCGTTACCTCCGTGGACGCCGCGGGGAACGAATCCGCCCCCTCTCCTTCCGAGTACCTGAACTTCCAGCTCCTGCCCGTGGCGTCCCTCGAGGTGCGCCAGGAAGACACCGGGGTGCCGGTGGTGAGCTGGACCCACCCCGCCGCCGACGTCATCGGCTACAACCTCTACGTGGGCCCCGAAGGGCACGAGCAGCGCGTCAACGAGGCCCCCCTCACCGCCGCTTCCTATGCCGACAACGGGTACGCGCCGGGGCCCGAAGAGCCCGAGCGGCGCTACGCCGTAACGGCCCTCGACGGCGTCGCGGAGAGCCTGGCGCGCAGCGTCGTCCTGCCGTTCGTGCAGGCCGACGTCTCCCCCTCGGCCCGCCTGCTCCGGGGGGTCATGAACCGCCTGGAGTACCAGGTGGAAAACCGCTCTTCCTCGCGGGTCGAGCGCGCCCGCCTGCGGGTCGAGGTCGAGGGCCGGCCGCACGCCTCGGCCGAGTTCGCCCTGGAGCCCGGAGCGGCGCTTGCGGTGCCGGTCGCCGTGGGCGGCGATCCCGCCCTCCCCGCCGCGGCGAGCCTGCGCACCATCGTGGAGATCGCACCCAACCCTGGCGAAACGGTCTCCATCGCGAAGACCGGCACCATCGAGGTGGGGAGCGGGATGCTGGCTCTCGAGCTCCGCAGCGACGAGCTCGTCCGCGGAGGCAGCGCCGCCGTCGGCTTCGTCCTGACCAACACCGGCAGCGAAGCGCTCGACCTCGTCCTCGCCCGGGGCGCCGCGGGGGGAGAGGTGCGCCTTGCGCTCTTGGACCTCGACGGCAACGTCCTCTCGGAGGCGCCGTTCCGGCAGGCCGCGGGCGAAGGCGTCACGACGCTTCCCGGGGGCACCGCGATCGCCCGGCTGCCCGCCGGCGCGACCTTGACCTCCGCCGCGGCCTCGCTCCCCATCCCGGAAGCCGCGCCCAGCCGGGTGACCATCCGGCTCTCCCTGCAGACCCTTTACCACAGGTACGGCGAGCCCGGCGCCCTGAGCATTCCGGGGCCAAGTTTCGACCGGGAGGGCACCCTCGTAGACACTTCCTACTACGGCGAGGTGACCGAGGTGACCCCCGAGAGCTCCACCGGCGAAGACGGCGTCACCATCCGGGGGCGCGCCCTGGCCCGAGCTACGGGCCTCCCCTTGCCTAACGCCCTCCTCAGCGTCGTCGTCTCCGTCGACGGGTTCGAGCGAAGCGCCCAGGTCCTCACCGGCCCCGAGGGGGGCTTCACCCACCTCTTTCGGCCTTCGGCGGGCGAGTCCGGCGCCTACACCGTGTGTGCCCTGCACCCCGAGCTCACGGGCCGGCCGGTGCAGGGCCGCTTCACCATCCACCGGGTCGCCCTGAACCGCCCGGAGCTCACGTTGAGCATTCCGCGCAACTACCCGCAAGCCGTCGACCTGCTCACGGCCACCGCGGGCAAGGCCACCACGGCCCGCAACGTGCGCCTGGCCTACGAAGCCGCAGATCAGGCCCAGCCCGGCGGAGCCTTCCCTCCCGGCGTCTCCGTCGAGCTCGGAGAGGCGGTGGCCGTCATCGGCCCCGGGCAGGTCGCGGCGCTTCCCTTCGCGCTCTCGGGCGACAACACGGCCCCCGCCTCGGGTGCCGTGGTCTTGCGGCTTGTGAGCGACGAAGGCGCCTGGGGCACGGTAACGGTCCACTACCGGTTCGTCGCGGCCACGCCCCTGCTGGCCGTGAGCCCCCCGGTGCTCCAGGCAGGAGTCGTGCGCGGCGGCGTCGCCACCGAGACCCTCACCCTGGCCAACCACGGCGTCGCCGGCCTCGAAGGCGTGCGGCTCGAGCTCCAGCCGGCGCCGGGCACGCCCCCTTCGGCGGCCGACTGGGTGCTCCTGAATGCCGCTTCCGAACAGGGGACCATGGTCCCCGGGGAGACGCGGGCGGTCAGCGTCACGTTGCGTCCCGGCGACGCCGTGGCCGACGGCCAGTACGCCTACCGGCTCACCGTCACGGCGTCGAACCACCCGGCGGTTGCCGCCGAGGTCTACGCCTTCGTCGTTGCCGACGGCGTCGGCGGGGTCGTCTTCAAGGTCGAAAACCTCTTCACCGCCACCCCGGGCCCCGACGGCAACCCCATCCCCGGGGTCGCCGGTGCGAGGGTCAAGCTCGAGCACGAAGTGGACCCGGCGCTGGGGGGCACCCTCGTCACGGATGGCCGCGGCGAGGTGTTCTTCACCGGGCTGCGCGCCGGCACCTACCGGTACCGGGTGAGCGCCGACAAGCACGAAGACGCCGTGGGGACCCTGCGCATCCGGCCGGGGGTCACCGGCGCCGAGCTCGTCTTCCTCGAGTACAAGGCCGTGACCGTCGAGTGGGAGGTCGTCTCCACGACCTTCCAGGACCGCTACGAGATCGTCACCCGGGCCACCTACGAGACCGAGGTGCCGGCGCCGGTGGTCGTAATCGAGCCCGCCGTGCTGCTCCTTCCCCAGCGGGCCGGGGAAGTGCGCACCGGGGAGCTCGTCTTCACCAACGGCGGCTTGATCCGTGCCGAGACCGTGCGGTTCGACTTCGCGGGCGAGGACGACTTCTACCGCTACGAGCTCCTGGCGCCCGTTCCTTCGGCCCTCGAGGCCCAGCAGTCCTACACCGTCCCCTACAAGATCACCTGCCTGCGAGATCCCCCCAACGCCGGCGGCGCCGGGGCGTGCACTTCGTCGACGTGCCCCCAGTACAGCCGCTGCCCCGAGTACTGGTACCGGTACATGTGCGCCAACGGCACGGTGCGGGAAGGAGTTCGCAGGCTTTGCGGCGGGGCGGGAGGCTGCAGTGGGCCCCACTGCGCCTCGGCCCAACCGGTCACCTGCCAGATCGTCAAGCAGTGGTGGTGCGAGGTGTGGGACCAGTGCTGCATCGCCGAGGGCCGCCGCCGGGTCCGCAGCGCCGTGGATCTTCGCACGGGCGAGTACACCGACGAGGTCACGGACCTCGCCGTCCAGGCGCCGGGCACCCAGCTCAGGGTCTCCCGGAGCTACTACGACAACGCCTGGCACTTCGACCACGAGGGCCAAGACCTGATCCTTCCGCTCTCCGCGGGCGACACCATCACCCGGGGGGGCGTGCCCTATCGGCAAGTGGGGGCCGGCGTCTACACCTACCAGGACGGCCGCACCCTGCGCGCCACCGCGCAGGGCTACCGCTGGGAGGACGCGGGCGGGAGCTGGAGCGAGTACGACGCCGCGGGCCGGCTGCACTCCTACGGAAACCGAAACGGCGTCCTGGTCACCCTGGCCCGCGACGAAGAGACCGGCCGCATCCTCGCCGCCGCGGACAGGGACGGCAGGGAGGTCCTCACCTACGAGTACGACGCCGACGGGAAGCTGTGGCGGGTGAGCGGCGCCGCCGGGCGGCAGGTGGAGTACCGGTACGCGGGCGGCAGGCTCACCCGGGTCCTGGGCCTCGAAGGCCGCGAGGCCACCTACGCCTACGACGCCGAAGGCCGCCTGGCTTTCAAGGACGAAGGCGGGGGCAAGACCACGGCCATCGCCTACGACGCCCTGGGCTATGTCACCCGCATCACCACCGAGACCGGAGCCGCTACCTACTTCGAGTGGGCGAGCGACCGGGCCAAGGGCGAGACCTACACCAAGGTCACCCTCCCGAGCGGCCGGGTGGAAGAAACCTGGTTCAACCGCTTCGGCCAGAAGATCCGCTTCGACTTGAACGGCCGCACCATCGAGCGCGTGGTGACCGACGGGAGAAACCGCATCACCTACGACGCCGCCGGAAACGCCACCTACGAAGAGAGAGACGAGTGGGGAAACGTCACCAAGGTCGTCTACCCCGACGGCGCCACGGTGACCTACGAGTACCAGCCGGGCACCGCCAACATGACCCGGACGACCAACGAGCTCGGCGTCGTCACCGAGTACCTGTACGACGCCAAGGGCAACGTGACCCGCCTCGTCGAGGCGGTGGGAACCCCCGTGGAGCGCACCACCGAGTACACCTACCACCCCGACGGCCGCCGGCACACCGAGCGGCGCCTCGGAGACGCCGTCACCGAGGAGGCTCTGACCACGTGGGAGTATGACGACGCAAACGGGCTGGAGATCGTGACGGATCCCGAAGGCTACGTCACGACGCTGAACAAGGACGAGGCGGGGAACCTGATCCGCCGCGAAGACGCCCGGGGCGCCGTCTGGACCTATGAGTACGACGGCAACCGGCGCCCCCTCCGCATGACCGATCCACTAGGCAATGCAGTCTCCAGCGAATACGACGAGCGGGGGAAGAAGGTCGGAGACGTGGACTCCGAGGGGAAGATCACGACGTACGAGTATGACACGGACGGCCGACTTGTGGCAGTCACCGATCCTTCGGGTGGGAAGACTAGCAGGGCCTACGACCCTTCTGGAAACGTCATCCGGGTCACCGACCCGGAGGGAAGAGCGCTTTGGAGCGAGTACGATACCGCAGGACGCCTGATTCGCACCGTCCATGGAGACGGGACCGCAGTCGCGGTCGAGTATGCGGATCCTGCCAGCACCCGACCCACGTCCACCGTCTTTCCGACGTACGTCGTGGAGTACGAGTACGACAAGATGGGGCGCACCGTAGCGGAGCGGGCGATCGGGACAGGGCTGGAAGAGCAGATGGTCCGCCGCGAGTACGACAGGGCAGGTAGTCTCATTTCCCAAACGGACGAGGAGGGTCGAACAACCCGCTACCACTATGACGAGCTCAACCGGCTCGTGCGATTCGTCGACGCCGCCGGCCACGAGGTCTCCTTTGCCTACGACGCCCGGGACAACTGCATCGCCCTGACCGACGCCAACGGACACACCACGTGGTTCGAGTACGACCGCAACGACCGGCTCGTCAGAAGGGAGCAGCCCCTGGGGCAGGAGACCCGGTACGCGTACGATGCGGAGGGCCAACTCATCGAGCGGACCGACGCCAGGGGACAGCGGATGGTGGCGGAGTACGACTTGGCAGGCCGGTTGGCAGCGATCCGGCACTATGCCTTGGGAGAGGATGTCGTACCCGTGCAAGAAGCCTCGTTCACATACGACCGGGCTGGCAACTTGACCACCTACAGCGATGGCACGACCTCAGGGGAGTACACCTACGACGACTCCTACCGGAAGATCTCGGAGGTTATTCACCACGGGGCCTTCGAGGCACGAAGCGAGTACACCTACTATCGAAACGGCCTCCGAAAGACGTACACGGCCCCCGGCGGCCGCACCTACCAATACACCTATGATGAGAACAA